>NZ_JBEHZD010000050.1:0-24690 GCF_040240285.1 Streptomyces sp. HSW2009
GCCGCGCGCGCCCGGCCCGGCCCGGGGGGGCCCCCCCCCCCCGCCCCCCGGCGGCCCCCCCCGCCCCCCCCCCGGGGGGCGCCCCCCCCCCCCCCCCCCCCCGCCGGCCGCCGCCCCCCCCCCCCCCCCCCCCCCCCCCCCCCGACTGCCCCTGAACAAGCAGGCCCTTAGCCCTTGGTCACCGACCAAGACCAGCGCCCCGGCGGACAGCAACCCGATCAATGACGACCGGGAACAGGCGCACGACGCCCCTGACCTGCCCGGACAGCCACCCTCCGCGCCACCGGTCACCGACCGCGCGGTCGACACCGAGCCGGTCACCGGCAACCAGGGCAGCCACGTGTCAGACACCGACCGGCCGGTCACTCCGCCGCCGGTCACTGACCGGGGCACCCGGACAGCCAGTCACCGGCGAAGTGACCCGGACACCGAGGAACTGCTGGAGATCGCCCGGTCGGCGGTCAGATCCCAGGACAAGCTGACCCGCAAGGTGGTCGCCCAGGCGATCCGGGGCCAGCAGATCCCGCTGTCCAACGACACCCTGACCGTACTGATGGCCCACCTCCGCGAGCAGCACGGACAGCCGGTCACCACCACCCGGGACTGACCGGACAGCACGAAGCGGGGGGGGGGGGGGGCGCCCCCCCCCCCCCCCCCCCCCCCCCCCCCCCCCCCCCCCCCCCCGAAAAAAAAAAACACCCCCCCCCGGGAGGCCCGGCCCCCCCCGCGGGGGGGGCCGCCCCCCCCCCCGGCCCCGCCCCCCCGCTTCCGACACACCCGCCCCACGCCCATCCGAAGCGAAGCGGAGCACCCATGCGCACCCGCCCGGTCACTCCCGCCGAGGTCGACGCCTGGTTGACCGTTCTGCACCGACGAGGCCACCTCCACCACGCCCAACCCGGCCCCGACACCACCTGGATCGTGCAACGCACCCCCCACGGCCCCCGCTGGACCCTGCACCACCCGGTCCTCGCCCTGGACTGGATCGCAGACCTCGTCCGAGAACTCCGCCAGGAAGAACCGGAGATACGCCAGTGACCTCCCCCGACCCGGCGCACACCACGGCCGCAGAGCAGCGTGAGCCCACGACGGCCCCGGGCGGAGCAAGCTATCGCGTACGACGGTCCTACGGCCCCTCGTACGCACTTGCCCCCGCCCAAGAGGGCGAGGGAGGCCCGGCGGGTTCCCGAGCGAGGGCGCACGGGAACCCGCCGGGCGAACGCCACCAGGGGGCGCCAGTCACTGGGGGAGAAGCTGACCGCGACGCTCACCACCGTGACGACGACCACGACGACAGCGAACCGTCGCCGCACGCGCCCGCCTTCCCCGACCGCACACCACGCCGCCGCGCCCGCAACCCGAGTGAACGCACCCACAAGACGACCACCCGCCTCTCCGACACCGAGAAGACCGAGATCACCCTCGCCGCCACACAGCGTGGCGTCACCGTCGCCCACTTCCTCGCCACCGCCGGCCTCACCACAGCCCGCGGCCCCGCCGCCGTACACCACGACGAGCAGCTCGACGCCGCCATCGACGAACTCGCCGCGCTGCGCACCGCGCTCGCCCGCATCGGCAACAACATCAACCAGATCGCCCACGTCCTCAACAGCGGCGGCCACCCGCGGGCCGGCGAACTCGAACACGCACTGCGCGTTCTGTCCCGGCTCATCGGCCGCGTTGACGACGTGGCGAACGACCTGGTGACCAGGCGGCTGTGATGGTCCCCGACATCGGACGCGGTTCGCGCACCCACGGCCTGCTCGTCTACCTCTACGGCCCCGGCAGGCGAGAAGAGCACACCGACGCGCACCTGGTCGGCTCCTGGGACGGCTTCGCCCCCGACCCCGGACGCGACACCAGCCTCGACCCCGACCCGCGCGCCACCCTCGCCCGTCTCACCGCCGCCCTCGACCTCCGCGTCAAGCAGGCCGGCGACCGAGCCCCCGCCAAGCACGTGTGGCACTGCTCGGTCCGTACCGCCCCCGGCGACCGCCACCTCTCCGACCAGGAGTGGAACGCCGTCGCCCAGCGCATCGTCCACGCCACCGGCATCGCCCCCAACGGCGATCCTGACGGCTGCCGGTGGATCGCCGTCCGGCACGCCGAGGACCACATCCACATCGTTGCCACCCTGGTCCGCGGCGACCTGCGCAACGCCCGCCTCAACTACGACTTCAACAAGGCCCAGGCCACCTGCCGACGCATCGAAAAGGAACTGGGCCTGCGCCGCCTCAACGCCGGCGACGGCACCGCGGCCAAGAACCCCACCAGCGCCGAGAAGTTCAAGGCCGAACGCACCGGCCGCCATGAAACCCCCCGCGAGACCCTCCGCGAAGCCGTCCGCCACGCCCTCGCCGGAGCCGCGACAGAAGCCGAGTTCCTCACCCGTCTCCAAGAAGCCGGCCTGCGCGTGAAGGTACGGGCCGCCCCGTCCGGCGACGCCATCGGCTACAACGTCGCCCTCCCCGGCGACCGCAACCGCCACGGCGAACCGATCTGGTACGCCGGCTCCAAGCTGGCCCCCGACCTCTCACTCCCCAAGATCCGCCGACGCCTGGCCGGCGAGACCGCCGAGAGGACGACGCACCCGGTAACGACCAGCGGTCGAACGGACTGGTCCCCACCCGCCCGGGAACGACGTAGCGCCACCGGCATCGCCGAGCGCGCAGCCACCCTGCTCGACAGCGACGACGACGAAGCCGCAGCCCAACTGGTAGGCATCGGTGAACTCCTGGACGCAGTAACCCAGACGTCCCCAGCCGCCACCCGCACCGAGCTGGCCGCCGCCGCCCGATCCTTCGAACGCGCCACCCGCAGCCACATCCAAGCGCAGCGAGCCGACACCCGGGCGATCCGCTCAGCGGCCCGCGGCATCATCCAGGCCGGCAACGCCCTCGGCCGCGGCGAAGACGGCGCCACCACCGCCATGCTCCTGTCCACCCTCGTCCTGGTCACCCTGGCCGCCGCCCACTGGCACTCCGCTCGCGGACACGCCCAACAGGCCCACGCCTCCCGACAGGCCGCCGAGCATCTGCGAGCCGCCTACCACCAGGCCGCCGCCACACCCATGCGAGCGCTACGCGACCAAGGCCGCGCCCTACCCGCAGCCGAACGCCGCACCCACCAGGCCACCATCCGCGCGGCACTGCCCGAAACGACGATGCGATCAGACAGCCCGTCCAGGAAGACCGACGCCCTGACCGCCACGCTCGCCCAGGTCGAACAAGCAGGCCACGACCCCAAAACCCTTCTCCAGCAGGCCATCGCCATGCGCGAACTCGACACCGCCGAGGATGTGAACGACGTGCTTGTCTGGCGACTGCGCCGCCTCGCCCAGCTTCCCGCTCACCCGGGCGAAGCGACGCGCCGACCCCAGGCCAGCGCCAGCCAGCCGAAAACCACCACCCAACGTACCCACAACCGCACAGCGCCCACGACAGCAGCTCGCCCCACCGTCCCCGCCCCGCGCAACCGCCCGCCCCGCCGCTGACGAGAGTCGGCGGGCCAATTCACTGGGCCGCCGACCTTCGAGAAACTCCTGGACAACCAGTTCCGTCGGCTGTTACGGATGGAAACAGATGGACCTCAACTCGGAGATGACGCTCGTGCTCAGAACCACTGACCGCCCCACAGAGCCGACCCCCGTGCTGCCCGTCCTCCCCACCGGCACCGAACCTCTGCCGCAACCCGAGCACGAGAGGCAACCGTCCACCGGACCAAGCGCTACGCGCTGCCTCAGCCACCCGCGCGAACTGGCCCTCCGAGGCATCCCGGTGATGTGCACGGCCTGCCGCGCCCGGCGCGACTGGCTGCTCATCAACCACGGCCGAAACGTCTGGATCTGCTGCCGCTGCAGCAACCAGTGGCTCGAACCCGAGATCACCCGCGCCGACTTCGACGCGCTGGTCGTCATCCCGGACGGAACGACCTACCCCAGTGTCGAGCAGGGCCTCACCGCGCTCGGCTTCGACGGGGCCTTCGCCGGCACCTACCTGGGGTGCTGAGCGCTGACTGGCCGGTCGTGAGCGAACAGACCGGCCTCGCCCTGGTCATCCGGTTTGTCAGAGGTCATGGTTAATATCCTGCGGTGATCATAGACCGTAACGCCCGCGTTGTCCCTCCCCGCTATCGTGACCGTGAGGTACGCAGGCTGATGGGCGACGCTTTGGGAAAGGCCGACCAAGCTGACCTTCTCGCCGCCTACCTGTGGGTGCAGGAAGGGGCCATAGGTAGACGAGCCCACTCCGAATTGGAGAGTCTGAGAGACGGTCTACGCAGCGATATTGAAGCGCTCCGGAAGTTCAAGGCTGACCCCGAGTTCCGGGGAATGTCGTGGGAGTTCACACGAGCCGAACTCGACGCGGCGTTCGATAGCGCCACCGTCGTTGTTAGTGAGGCAGTCGCTCACCTCGAAGGGGTCCTGCGGGTTTCGGCTGAGGCTCTTGATGAGTTGCGTCGTCTGCCCGAGGAAGATCTGGCACCTCAATACGTGCCAGGTGGAAGTAATTCCCTGCTGAACAGGATCATCGAGTGCAGGAATCACATCGAGCCGCTCCAAGAACAGCGCAGCGCTCTTGTTGCCGACTTGGCGGCGGAGCTTGACCGTCTGGCAGACCTTGATAGCAGGCGGCTGACCTTTTCCCAGAGTGACAAGAGCTATACGACGGAGGGCATTCGGCGGTTTGACTCCAAGAATTTCGAGATTCTTGTCTCGTGGCTGGCGTACCGGGACGGGATGAAGATCCGTCGCAGAACCGGCGGGGCCGGGGACCTGGGTGCGGACGGCATATTTCTGACGCCGGACGGCCGCCGAGTCGTGGCGCAGTGCAAGCAGACCAGCACCCTGCCCGGACGGGCCATAGGGAGCGAACTTGTCCAACGGTTCAATGGCACGGCTCGGCCAGTGCACAAGGCTGACGTCGCCGTGTTGGTCACTAATGGGACCTTCTCTAAGCCGGCTCGCGATTTCGCCAGTGATCATGCGATCCACCTCGTGGACGCCGAACAGTTGCGGAAATGGGCCACTTGGGGAGATTCGTTCTACGAAGTCGTGGGCATCGATCGCCCCTCTCCCGTTGTCGGCGCTGCGGCCTGACCACGTGCGCTGACGCATAGATGGCGCTGCGTGCCATTGTGCGCCGGTCAGCTTCGGTTGCTGTGCTTGGGGCGCCTTCCCCGGAAGTCGCAGCCAGGGCACACGTCCTCGCCCTGGATGTGGCCCTCGTACCAGCCGTGGACGGCGGCGTGGAGGATCGCCTCCTCCACCGAGGCTTCGCCGTTGCGGACCGACGCGATGGCGTTGCCGACGACCACCTGGAGGACAGCGCTGTCGGGCGAAGGGAACGGTGGGGAGGGCATCGGTGAATCGGAGGTCATGGCCGCAGCCTACGGGCGGGCGCGAGCGCCGGTCAGCCGGATGGCGCGATCCCCTGTAAGGAGGGGCGATGCAGGCCGCCACGGGACCCAGTAGCGGCCGGGTTCCAGTTCTGGAACGGGTGGGTCGCCAGCGTGGTCGGTCCGGCACGGTGGTGTCGTCAGGGACGGGCGGGTTACCCCGGCTCGTGCGGTTACGGTCAGCCCCAAGACTGATCCCAGGTGGGCGGCGACCTCGGGGCACTTCCAGGATGGCTGGCCGGCGGCCGTCGGTGACGAGCGTACGCAACACGCGGTGGGGTGTATGGCAAGGCCGCCCCTGCCTGATTAGCGTGGGGCGGCCTTCCCCGTTCGGTCAGACCTGGGCGAGGCGGTTCGAGAGGTCGAGGGCAGCGGTCGCGACCGCGAGGGCGGAACAGAGGCCGAGTACCTCGTGGAGGGTCGGCCGGACCAGGCACGGCCAGTCGTCCGGGGCAGTCGGCCACGAGGCGAGATGTGCCTCGGTGGTGGCCAGGCCCAGGTGGGCGGTGACGTCCCAGCCTGCGGGGGAGGCGGGCTCCCAACGAAGGCGAATGCGGCCAAGGGGGATTCTCGGGGCTGCTGTGGCGAGCCAGGTGACGTCGAGCGGCCCGCCGGGTTGGGCGGAGACGCGCTGGACCAGCGCGCCCCGTACGCCGTTGGGCATGGGCCGTGAGGCGAGGGTGTGCAGTGGAAGGGGACGCGGCGGGTGGGCGTGTGGCGGGATGGGGGCTCTCCGAGGACGCTGGGGGTGGTTCAGTGCCAGCCGAGGGCGTTGCTGGCTGCCGCTGGGAGGTAGCCCTCCTGCCCGTCGTCGGCGATGAACGCCGTACCGTCCCGGACCACAACCTCGGAGCCCAGGTAGTGGGCGAAGGGGAAGTCGGGGTTGATGGCGAGACGGATGGGGAGTTCGGGGTCGAGGCCGTTGAGTTGGCGGAGTAGGTGGCCGACGGTCTGCGATGCGGGCACGGGGACCTTCCAGGAACGGTATGGAGTGGGGGCGGGCAGGTAGGCGACGGAGGTGCTCACGGGCAGAGGTGCCTTCGTTGAGCTGGGGTTTTCCCGTACCCGTACGTTGGCATGGGGTCTGGCGGAGTGCGTAGTCCTTATCGGGGGAGTGGCGTCTGCCGTGGGCGAACTGGCGGTCGTTGGTGGGGGCCGTAACGCGGGGAATGGATCGGTGGGCGCCGTTGTCGTCGTTGAGTTGCGGCAACGGGCCGCACGGGATCGAAAGGGGAGTCGGTGACGGAGTCGTGCAGACTCGGGGACGGGGCCGGGCTGGAGCGCAAGATCCGTGGTGCCGGGAGACCGTGGACGGCGGGTGACATCGCGATGTTCGGCGACGGCCAGTGGGCTGTCGGTGCGCAGCCCGGTGGAGGGCGAGACGAGGGCTCCACGGTGGAGGGCCGGATCTCGGATGGCCGTCGCGTCGAGCTGACATTGGAGGACCTGGCCCGCGCGGTGGGCTCCCGCCTCTGGGAGGCCCGCCGCGACGAGGACCTCGGTTGACTGGTCAGCGGTGCGGCCCCAGGGCGCCCACCGACGGGCTCGAAATGGCCGAAGGGGCGGGCTGACCGGGTGCCTGACTCCGGGGGCGTGGAGCGTGGCCCGAGCGGGCCATAGTGGCCTAGGCGAGCTGGGCCGCCGGGGCCTGGACCGCGGTTGCGGCGTCCGCACGTGCTTCGATCACGTGGCTGATGGCCTGGAGGGAAGTGCGGCTTTCGGCTTGGGCGACGCGAAGGCCCGCCGCCGAGGCGGTGATTCGTTCCAGGTCGTAGAAGGCTGGCGCCCGGTCGGGCCGGGTGAGGGCGTGCAGCGATCTTGGTGCACGGTAACGGTGTTGTCGGTGACGACCAAGGACGCGCGGATGCGTATGGCCGAACGTAGGAGGGGGTCGTCGCAGGGGCTGCGGACCGTGAGGGATTCCAGAGCTTCGATTGGGCGGCCCCAGGCTTTCTCGATCATGGTCGTGGCCTGATCGAGTGCGGTGGCGTCGGGCATTTGGGACTCCCGGTATGCGGAATGGTGCTTCGGGCGCTGGGCTGACGCGGAGGGCCCGCGGCCGGTGGTCAGCGGCTACGACGTGAGGGCGTCGGGCTGGCCGGCGACCTGACCCACGAGGCAGGCGCGGGATTGTTCGGCCGGTTCTGCGCCCAGCCCCCTGTACGGCTGCGAGCGGCTAGGACCCGCAGGTCGGCGGCTGTCCGAGGCAGTCGTGCGGCGCGGTGGACGGCCTGCGTGACGGCGGTGCGGCGCACGTCAAGAGGAGTGGGAGCGCGTGGTGCCCGGGGGGCTGCGGGGAGCGGGTCGGTAGTCGGGTTGACCGGGGTGAGGGTGACCAGGTGCTGCATCGTGCGGTGGAGCTGGTGGCGCTCTCGTACGACCGGGGTGGGGTCGACCATGGCGGCGGCGGTCGCGGCGATCAGGTGGTCGGGTGTACGGGCGGAGAAGAGGACCTCCGCGCGGGTGCCCCAGCCGGGCGGTCCAGCCCACAGCTCTACGGCCTCACCCTCCAGACGAGAGCGGCGGTTGTCGATGAGGATGCCCGCGTATTGGTCCGGCGCGATGATTTCGATGGTGCCCAGCTCGGCGCTGTGGGCGCGGGTCCAGCCGGCGTCGAGGAGCGGTTGCATGGCGTCTGTTCGGCGGTACGACGGGTTCGTCAGGAAGCGGGCGTTGCTCTTGTAGGGGTCGGCATTGGCGTAGTCGTGGGCGAGGGCGGTGGTGAGGCCGGCGACGATCTCGGCTGGGGTGACGTGGTTGGAGGTGGCTGTCCAGCGGGGAGCGGAGAGGGCGTCCTGGGCTGCGGTGATTTTCCACAGTTCGAAGTCGTCGCCGAACCAGCCGATACGGACTCGCTGGTCGGGCGAGGTCACCAGGAGTTGGCAGGGCCCGTCGTCGAACTGGTGGTGCGGCCAGTGGGCGACGGGAGCGAAGCCGGCTTCGCCGGTCCCGTTGGAGCCGGCCAGGTAGCGGGGGCTGACCAGGACTTCTTGGTAGGGGTCCTGGCCGTCGGGGCGCGGGTGGCGCATGCGTCAGCTCCGGGGGTGAGGGGAGGGGCACGTGCCCGCCTGCCCAGCCGAGCGGCTACTCGGTCGGACGCGGGCGAGGTGGTAGCGAGAGGTGCGCGGCGGGCTCTTGTCGGCACGTGGGCTACCGGCCCCGGCTGGGGGCGGATTGATGGGTGACAGCCGCCGGCACTCGCGGTTGCTGCTGTGGTGGGTGGCTGAAGACGGTGCTCGGTACGGCGGTGCTCCGCCGCAGCGCCGCTGCCGTACGCACGTCACCGGCTCCCAGCGGGACGGGGGAGTGAGCTTGGGCCGCCGACCTGGTGGGGGCCGGGGGAGTAGAAAGCTCTCCTGTGGTGGGGTTGCTCCAGCGTTCGACGGCTGTGTAGACGGGGCCCAGCGCCTGCCCGGCGTCGGTCAGGACGTAGGGGTCGCCGTGGCGTGGTCCGACGCGGGTGACCAGGCCGTCGAGTTGAAGCCGGTTGAGCCGATGCCGGGCGAGGCTCGTGTCCAGGCCGACCTCCTCGGCGATGTGGACGAACCGCGTGGGGCCGCCAGTCCCGAGGACTTGAATGACGGCGGTCGAATGCCGCAGGTGCAGACGGCGCAGAGCGTCTTCGACGCGCTCGGCATCGGCCACCGTGCCCAGCGACAGATGGTGCTGAGACCAGTCCGAGAGAGCCCGGTGAACGGGAGACAGCGCAGCGCCGAGAGGGCTTAGCTGGTAGGGAGAGTGGTGAGTGTCGCCTACCCGGGTGACCAAGCCATCGGCGCGCATCTGCCCCAGGCGTCGGCTGAGGGCCGTCTCGTGGACGAACGGTAGATGCGCGGCGAGTTCACGGGTGCGCAGCGGGCCGTGGTGTGCCAGGGTCTGCGTCGACCAGGTGGACCATTTCGGTGCTATGCGAGACAGCGTGTCCTCAATGTGCTGAGCGTCGAGGGAGCTGAGCGATGCGCCGGAGGGCTGCGTGGGGGTGGGCATGGGGGCGTCCTTTCAGCGAAAGGTCAGCGGGAGCGAGAGGGCTTGCTGGGTGTTTCGGGTGTGGGTGCGGGAGGGCCGTCGCCGATGGCGGCATGGTTCGCCGGCGCGTTGCTGCGGCTGAGGGCGGCGAAGACGCGGGGCTGTGTCGTGCGAGCGTCACGCAGGGCGGCCTGGCCCAGTGCAGTGAGCGACAGGAGCTGTCCGGGCCGGTACAGGTCCTCACTCGTGTCCTTTTCCAGCAGCCCATCGGCGACCAGTCGCTGGACGGTTTCGGGCCACACGCTCGGGTTGGGACATTGGCCGCGCCCGTCGGAGAGGTAGGCGTAGCCGTAGACCGCACTGCGGTGGAAGCGCAGTTCACCTGCCTCCACCGCACGCAGGGCATCGAGCCCGCGCCTGCCGGCAACGGCCCAGTCATCGTCTCGACTTTGGCCGTGACTCGCCGCGTGCGAGGGTTGGGCAGCGTTCGCCTCGGTGAGGAGACGGCGGTACGCGAAGATCGTCTCGGCGAGGTGTCCGTAGGCCCTGTTCTGTCGCGAGGTGAGCTGTTCGAGGTGTCGCACCGCGGACCGTACGGGCTCGTACGCGTCGGGCGCGCCGGTGAACTCGCCGCGTGCGACGGGTTCGAGCGCTTCGAGGGCGGCACGGGTCGCATGCGACACGCGGTTGTGCAGCTCGTCGAGCTCGTGGGCGGCCCCGATGACGCGCGTCGCGGCGCGGTACAGCGGGTCGGCCGGGCGGTAGGTGATGTTCAGGGTGTAGGGGTCTGTGACGCCGAGCATCTCGGCAACGAGGTGGGCGCCGGGCCGCTCGGTGGGGTCGTGGGGGTTCACCCAGTCGTCTCCGACCGGGTGAGCGAGCGGCGGGCGAGGGTGGGCGTTCATCGCTGGGCAACCCTTCGTGCCGCGGCAGTTGGAGGCTGGACCGACGCCGCAGAGGCCGCCGAGACGGCTGCCTGCCGGCCGGCCGCGCCAGACGAGCGGGAATGGGCGGCCCGCACCCGGGCCTCGGCGGCAGAACGCGCATCGGCCTGCTCAGGCGCGGTACGCAACTGCGCCGAGCGGTAGACCGCGTAGTCCTTGCGGCTACCAGCGGCGACGAGGAAGACCTCGCGGTCGTGGGCCGAACTCGGCGGAGCCGGGCGGAACTGGATGACCATCCGGTAGGAGACTGCAGGATCGACGTAGACCTTGTGGAAGCCCGCGAGGCGACCCTGCAACGGCAGACAGTCGTTGCTCCCGTGCACCAGGTTCTGCAGTTCCAACAGTGCCAGGTCCCGTATGCGGTCCGGGAGCGCCTGAAGATCCGCGATGGCGTCGGGGTGCGCGGCGAAGGCGAAGCGGGCCCGACTCACAGCGCCCTCCCAGAGCCCGGCCGCTGGCCCCTGGCGATGGACGGCGTCTGACGGGCATCGAGGCCGGACTGCGGCAGGGCACTGGCACCGGCCGAGCGGATAAGCGCGGCACGGGCACGTTGGCCGGCGGCCTCACCGCGGTACTCCGGCGGCTGCGGCAGAGGCTCGCTGCGCTCGTCCAGCCAGCGGCGGGCCCTCTCCTCGTCAGGGAAGGCGCCTTCGCGCACCGTGTAGGAGTGGGTGTCGAAGTCGCCTTCCTTGAGGAAGAGGCGAACCGGCGCTTGGTCGCTGTCAGCGTCCCGGGCCAGGGTCCACACCTCACACGGCGCGAAGTCCGAGGTCCAACTCCCCAGGACCTCGTACCGGGTGCCCGAGTCGCGGATCTGCCGCTCGACGCGCATGGTCAGGTCGTCGGCCGGCTGCATCACATCCCGGTTCAGGACGGTGATCGGCTGGGTGGGACAGCCGTGTGCGATCAGCCAGTTCTGCGCGAACGGCACCGTGGCGTGGTACGCCATCTCCAGGGTGAAGGTGGCCTGCTCCAGATCGCGCGCGACCTTGATCGCGGCGATCTGCGGCTCACCCGGCACACCCCAGGTGATCGACCGGTCGTACGCGACCACATAGCTGCGGGCGCGGCCAGGGCCGCTGTGGTGCTCTGCCAGAACGGTCAGGTCCTGCGGCCAGAACGCCTCCTGCGCCTGCCGGGAGTCCGCGTCGGCGGCCACGAGATCATCGAGGCGAAGATCGAGTACGTCGCTCATGCCGCCACCTCCGCCGTGAGCGGCTGAGATACGGGGGTGGCCAGCACTCGGTGGTTGGGCCGGCCCGGGCTGGTGGTGCACGCGGCGAACGGACCGTCCGGAGCCCGCAGGTGCACCAGCGTGTGGTCCAGATGGTCACGATGCCAGGTCGCGGGGCCGGTCAAGCCGGCCTCGACGTCGGTGAGTTGCTGCCACGCGAGCCAGAGCGCGTGCAACCGCGCGACAGCCTCCGGGTGCTCGTGCCACTGCGCGCACCACGGACGCGAGCTGCTGATCTCCCGGCCGTACACGGGCAGGAACAGGTAGTTCACCCAGTCGGTGAGAGCGGCGAGCTCCGTCGCGTAAGCGTCCCCGCCCAGGGCGACGATGAACACCGAAGCAGGCCCTTCGTCCTCGTCTTCGGCGTCTTCCGATTCCGGGATCGGCGCGTGGCCTGCTGCTTCAGTGAGGGTGGCTGGGGGTGGCGGTTCGGAGTCGAGGCGGTCGAGGATGACGCCGTGCTGCCTGACCTCCGCCACGGTCTTGGCGAGGGTGCTGGCGAGGTCACCAAGGTCCTCGTCGGACACGCGGAACGGATCGGGGCCGGAGGCGGTCGAGCTGCTGTCGGACATGGGGGCGCGCTCCATCTGTGAGACGACGACACGCCGAAGAGAGTCCGGAGAATCCGCGGTTTGGCCCGGCCGGAACCTTCCGGTAGTGCGGAAGTAGACCGAAGACGACGTCACCGCGGCGCATGCCCGCCACGTCCACGTGCCAGCGGCCTCGTACGCGGCCTCGCTAGGCGTGGGCCACGGTGTAGGCGAAATCCGTGCCGAAGCACACGGCGGCGTGGTTGCCCGAGCCGTACGCCCAGCGGGTCACGGCCGCATCGCACCAGGCGAAGTTCCCCGAGTAGGCAGCGCCGTTTCGCTGCCGGTACCAGGTCTGGACGTAGTTCGGCTCGCCGAGCCCGAGACCCCGCTCGGCGCGTTCGATCGTCGCTTCGACGCCGGCCATCACGCATCACCGCCGACCGGCGGGACGCCGTATATGCCGGCGTCGTCCGGTGGGCCGAACACTTGCGGCCAGCAGCTTGGCCTCGTCGGGCAGTTCGAGGCCGGGGCCGCGGCGGCGAAGCTGGGCCGCCTGGTCGCCCTGCGTCATGTCGTCCGAGTAGGGGCGCGGGTCTTCCGCCACAGGGGGTCTCTTCCTTCCGGGCATGAGAAAGGCCCGGCACAACGGCCGGGCCAAGTAAGGTGTGTTGACTGATCTACGGGCAGCTTGCGGCGAGACGGGCGGTGGTCAAGTATTGGCAAAGTCGCTCTAGCGTCGCAGGTGGGGAAGTGTGGGTCCTGCACGCGCAGGGATGCCCCGCGCTTCGGCTGGCGCCTGACGTACCTGATCACGTGGTCCCTGCACGCGCAGGGATTGCCGGGCCGCTGGCTTGTCGACGATGAAGCGGTTCTGGAACCTGGCGGTGCCGGACCCGCCGGCCCGGTACTTGGCCGTGAACGTGTTCTCGCCCAGGGTCAGAATGGTGGGCAGATCGACCTGCCCTTCCGCCACGACTCGCCGGCTGTCCCACCAGGGCCGACGGAGGCTCAGCGCACGAACTGACGCCGCTGTTTCTCAGACGCTTGTCCGCGAGAGAGCGGTGGCACGGCGGCTGGGCTGGTGGCAGCACGGGGCCGACCCAGGGAAGGCGTGAATGCGGGCGGTGTGCTGCGGGCGAGCGCGGCGTGTACCTGCGTAGAGGGCGGCCCGATGGGTGAGGGAGCCGGGGCGGTCGGGGTCGATGCGGGGCCGCCGTTCGCCGCCTGCCAGCGGGCGCGCACTTCATCGAGTCGACCGAGCGCGTGCAACGCGTGACCGATGAGCGGCCCGGGGGCCAGAGCCTCGTTCTGCGCCAAGGCCCGGATATCACGCGCGGACGTGGCCGCCGTGCGGGTGACCGACGAGCGCATCACGAGCTCGCCGAGCCACTCGGCGCTGCCCGGTCCCACGCCGTCGCAGATGGCGGTGAACTGGTCGCCGGACAGCGTTCCGTCGGCCAGAAGCCCGCGCCGTTGGGCCTCCCAGAGCAAGGTGACCCGATCGATGGGCTCGCCCCGGTGGTGCAGTGCGCCGAGGCAGCGGTAGAGCTGCCCATGGGCAGGGTCGGCGAAGTCGCCAGGCCGCAGCCAGCCGACCACCCCGTCCATGGCCTTCGGCTCCTCGGCGAGGACCGCTAGAAGGAGCCGCTCGTCCTCGGCGGCCTGGTCGGCGAGAACCGGCGCTGGCGCGGCCGGAACAGTGGTCGGCGGAATCGTCGGCGTGGCCGGGCGGGGTTCGGTACCCCATCGCTGTGCGAGATCGCTGAGTACGCCGGCAAGGACGTCCGCGTAATGCAGGGCTTGCTCGACTTCGCCTTGCAGGGCGTCGGCGCGAGCCGCTTGGTGGAGGCGGGTCGCGTGTTCGGTGATGCTGCGATGGATCGCGCCCTCCAGCACCATGCGGCCGTATACCGGAGCGTGCGCGGGGCGCGGGCAGGCCGCGACCAGGGTGTGGGCGTACGTTGCCGTCAGCCCCCGTGTGTGGGTGCTGGCCGCCTCGACGGCATCGCTCACCCAGGACAGCGGCACGGGTTCTTGGGACAGCGCGGGGTGGGCGTCGTCCCGGAGTGTGCGTAGCGCGGCGAACAGGGCCTGGTGGGCCGGTAGGTAGAAGTGATCTGGCGCGAGCCAGTCAAGGTGTGAGAGCTGACGCGGGTCGAGCAGTACGGAGCCGATCAGCGCCTGCTCCGCGCTCAGCAGCGGGTTCATCGCCGCCGCCCTGTATCACGTGCGGGAGAATCGCTCTCCCGGGCGCGAAGGTCGGCGACGGCCTGATCGGCGGCGTCCATCGCCTGGGCGAAGTGGTCCAGCGTGCTGGTGAAGGTGGGATCGGTGGCGAGGATCGAGCCGGCCTGGCTGATCAGCCACCACTGCCCGTCGCGCAGCACGACAGGAGAGCGCACGAACCGCCCGGGGCGCGGTGTTGGCGCGCTCATGCTGACAACCCGAAGTCGTCATGGCCGTGGGTCTTCGCCAGGGCTCGTGCGGTGATCGCCTTGGTGGCGCGGGCGGAGGCTGGGCCGATCACCTTGGCGGAGGGTTCCTTGTACCAGGGCTTGAGGTCGAGCATGGCGATGCGGATGCCGGTGGCCAGGAGCAGTGCCTTCCCCTTGGGGAGGGCACGGATCGCGTCGGGCGGCAGAACGCGTTCGGTGCGCATGCTCACGGAGGTGGACTTGCCGCTCTCGCTGTTGGAGACGGAGGTGGTTTGGACGTCGTGGTCGCCGGCCTGTCGGCTGAGGCGGTCGGCGAAGTCGGCGTCGTCGATGCCCGATCCGACGATCTTGATGGTGGCGGCGGACCACAGGGCGTCCATGCCGGCCTCGCCCCAGCACCGTTGGCCTTGCCGGTAGGACTGGAGGATGGTCATCGGTATGACGCCGCGGCTGCCCAGGTGGCTGTAGAGGTCCGGGAGATCGGAGATTTTGCAGACGTTCGCTGCTTCGTCGAGGACGCACAGGGCGGGTGGGTCCAGGCGCCCGCCGGAGCGTTCGGCCACTACCACGGCGGCGCGCATCACGGCGTCGGCCGCTGCGGCGATGATCGCGCTGGCGCTGCCGCCGCCGTCCTTGCTCAGAAGGTAGAGGGTGTCGCGGGAGGTGGCGAACGCGAACGGCTTGAACTCGGGGAGGTCCTCGCAGGGTGTGACCCAGGCGGCGACGTCGGGATCGAGAAGGCAACTTGCGTACTGGCGGGCGGTTTCGTAGATGCCGTCGCGGGTCTCGGTGGCGCCGGAGACGGTGCCCTGGAGTTGCGCGGCGACCGCGTGGTGACCGGCGTCGGTGAGCAGGTCGACGGGGGTGCGGTCGGCGGGGGTGGCGAGCCAGGCCAGGACGTCGGTGATCGGACGCCGGTGACTGGCGGCGGCCAGGAACAGGGCGCCCAGGGTGTTGCTGGCGGCGGTGGACCAGAAGTCGGAGCTGTTCGACTCGTCCACGCTGGCGGTGACGAAGTGGCCGGCAAGGCGTTTGGCCCCGGTCAGGTCGCGGGCGTCGGCCAGGATGTCCCACCACATCTGCCGCGGGTGGTGGGCGATCTGCTGCGGGTCCAAGGTCCAGACCGTGCCGACCTCGGCGCGAGCATCGACCGTTGCGGTGAAGGCGTCGTTGGCCGCCTTGTTCGAGGTCAGCAACACCGGACCGGGGGCCGCGAGGATCGCGGGGATCGCCAGCCCCGAGGTCTTTCCGCTGCGCGGGGCCATGATCGCCACGATCACGTCCTCCCAGGACGCGCGAACCTGCGCTCGTCCCGGGGCCAGGGTACCCAGCAGGATGCCGCGATCGGCGGATGCGACCTCTTTTACGCTCCCGGCCGGCGAGCGAGGGCCGCAGGCTCGTGGCCTTGGCGGTGATCTCCTTCTCCAGCAGCGGGGCCAGGTCGCGCTTGCGGGCGAGACCACTGCGTGCGCCGCTGCGTATGCGTGCCCACAGCATCAGGCCGGAGAGGGCGAGGGCCAGGGCCAGCAGGGCGGGGATGATCCGTGTGCTGACCAGCAGCTCGGTGGGGGAGAGGTGGGGCCACAGCCGCTGGGGGTGCAGGAGGGTGTTGGTGACCTTGAAGGGTGCCCAAGGTCCGCTGCCGAGAAGGGTGTTGCTGATGTTGCCGGTCAGCCAGGCCAGCGCGCCGAAGGTGAAGGCGAGCCCGAGGGCGGCGAAGAGGAGGTAGAGGAGCGCGTCGGTTCCGGTGGTGGCCGAGGGCGCGCTGGTACGCGGTGGGGGCATGAGGAGGTCCTGGAGATGAGCGAGGGCGAGCAAGGAGGCGGGGCACGCGACGCTCTTGTGGTGATCACGACGAGGACTCCTGTCTGGGGGAGGGAGAGAGGCGGGCGGGGCGAGGACGACCGGGGCTACCGGGTGCGCGAGGGCGGTGCCGGGGGCGCGGACGGCCGGATGGGCGGTGCTTCCGTACTGCGGGACGGGACGTTGGTCTTGCCGGCCGCGGGGGAGGTGGCCAGGGCGGCGCTTCGGGAACCAGACGGCTGCGCTGGCCTTGCCCGTGTGTCGGCCGGGAACTGCTGGGGCGTGCCCACGCCGTGCAGCTCGTAGCCGGCGAGTTCTGGCTGGGCCATGCCGACGAACTCCGCGGCCTGCCCGAAGCGATCAGCGAGTACGTACGCCGCATCGTCCAGGTCGGAGATCTGCTCGTACACCGCTTCCAGTGCTTCGCGGACCCGCTCGACGGCGCCGTGTTCGGGGTGCAGGAGGTGATCGACGGCCTGCTGGAGTTCGGGCCCGCTCTCGGCTGCCCGGATGCGGTCGGTGATGCGGAGGATCTCCGCGCCGGCGGTGTAGGGCCCGAGCGGGTTGGCCGGGGTGCTGAGGCGGGTTGTGTCGAGGGTGGGGTCGAGGTCGACGTCGTAGCGGGCGGCGCGCAGCATCTGGGCCGCGTGGGTGGCGATGGTGGCCCGGTCGGCAGGCGGGGTGGTGGTGGGCAGGCGGTGGCGCCGGCCGTACCAGTCCTGGATCTGCTGGAAGCCGGCGCGCTTGAGGAGCAGGGCCGACAGGTCGTCGCTGGCGCCGCGCGCGACGACGCTGCCGCTGGGCTCGGCGGCGATGGTGATAGAGGGAGCAGGCACGTGGAACTCCTGGGTACGGGACGGCGGGCGCCGGCGGGAACCGTTTACCGCCGTGGGGAAGCCGGTGCCTGGCCGCGATGGGGGAGGGGCTGAGCGGTCAGCGGTTGCGGGAGAAGGCGATGCGTGGGTCGACCGGTCGGCTCGCCGCGGCTGCCAGGGCCGGAGCGGTGGCCGCGGTGCCGGCACGGGAGGGACTGGCAGCGCGCGCGATTGCCCTGGTGGGCGACGTCTGGACGGGGCCCTGGCCGTGGGCCGAGGATGCGTCGGGTGCGTGGTGGCGGACCATCACGTCCTGGGCGAGACCGGGGTCCATCGCGACGTGGAGAGCGGATCGGTGCATCGACAGAGTGGCGCTGGCGGCCTTCTCCAGCGCCACGCCGCGGTCGGTGGCGGCGGGCAGCAGGTAGATGTCCAGCGGCGGGCTGTGTCGCCAGCCGTGCTCTTCCAGGATGGGTACGCCGACGAGTGCGGAGGGGCGGTCGTCGATGGCCGCGACGATCCCGAGCTGTTCGTGTTCTGCGAAGGCGACGTCGGGTTCCATGACGAGGGGCTGACCCCTGGTGGGGGCCGCGCTGGTGGCCAGGGTGGGTTCGAAGGCGGCATCGGCGTGGACCTGGTAGCCGGCCTTGCGAAGCAGTGCGACGGTCTGGGTGGCGCGGCTGTGACCATCGTCCTGCTGGGCGGTCAGCGCGTACAGCGTCGGCTCACCCGGTACGGGATGGAAGCCGAACCCTTCCAGCAACCAGGCGCCGGACGCGAGGTGTTTGGGGTTCGCGGCGACGATGCCGTGGTCGGGGTGGTGGCCGAGCGCGATGTCGGGAACCGGGTCGTGATCGGGACTGGGCATGGTGAATCCATCCGGTACGGGCTCGGGGATACGGAGGGGCAGGAGCCGGGATGGTTCTGGTTCGGGCCATGAGGAACTCTGAGATGGCTAGCGGCCGGTGGCCGAGGGCGGTCGGGAGACGATGCAGGGCCAGGATCTGGTGATCGGGCGGTTTGGCTCTGCCGGGATTCGCTGCTATGGCGCGCTCCGGAGCGACCGTTGAGCTACGGACGATCACGACCACGGTCGCAGGTTGGGGCGATCGCACGTGGTGAGCTGCGGGGGCTGCCGGCGATTTCGAAACTGAAGGAGCGCAGACGGGAAGGGCCTTCTGCCTAGCCTGCGTAAAGGTGTGGCCTGCATGAGGTTCCGAGGGGCTGTCGTTAGCTTCTCCCCCGCAGTGGAGGGTGTTGACCGCATCAATTCCTGCCGGGCGGTCAGCGGCCTCGGTGCGGACCGGACGCTTGGTACAGGCATGGTCACGATGGCCGGCTGCGGATTCTGGGTCCAGGCACGGCCAGGGCCGCGGGCGGCGGGATATGGGGCCCTCCAGCTCCTGGTGGGGGGCGAGGGCGAAGCAGGAGGGCGCGTTACCTCGCGACGTTCGTCCCGACCGGGCGTGGTGTGCACTGCTCGCGGACGCTTCGTAGATGGGGTGGCCGTGACGTTCCACCGGCAATGCGATCTGCTCGGATCCGAGGCCTACGCCAGGATCCCTTTGAGAACTGTCTCTCCCACTCTCATTGCCGCAGAAGCGTACGGCGGGGGGCCGGGGCGCGATACTGCGGAGCCGCGCGCTGGTGGAAACAAGTAAGCGGCGTGCGTGCTTTTGCGCCGTTCCCGTGGGTGGTTTGTGTGACCGTCAAGGATGCGCGGATGTTGCCCTGGTGCCCGGTGCGCGCGGTTCCGGGCACTAGGAGCGCGGGAGTCCCCCGCGCCGAAGGAAAGGGTTCGCGATGTCCTTGGTAAAGGGCCACGCGGTCATGGCTGCCTCGGTCGCGCTCGTCTTCGCCGCCTGCGGCACCGCCGCCACCGCTCAGCCGCAGACTGCCGCTGCGGTGCCGGCCGCGAAGAGGTCTTTCGGGGTGGCCGCTGGCCCCAGCCACCACATCCGCAATGAGCACAACGGTGAGTGCCTGACCGCCGACTACCGATCCGACAACGTGTTCACGTGGGACTGCCAGCCCGACGGTCACGACAAGCGCTGGACCTACGATGAGGACACGCGCCAGATCCGCAGCGACCTCAACGGCAAGTGCCTGACCGTGAAGTGGGACGGCAATGACGTGTACACCTGGGCGTGCAACGACACCCCAGACAAGAAGTGGGACTACTCGCCTGCGACGAGCACCTTCCGCAACCAGCGCAACGGCGAGTGTCTGACCGTGAAGTGGGGTGGCAACGACGTGTACACGTGGCCTTGTAACGACACTCCGGATAAGAAGTGGCATTTCGCCGACTGACCGGCTGAAGCTCACCTATCCCCGGCGCCACCCGCCGGCACCGTGGTGTCGGCGGGACCGCTGGGCTCGGGCGTGCGCGCCGACCGACACGGGTCCGGGACGGCGGATGTCTCTCACTCCTGCGGCTCGGCTCCCATCGGGCCTGCGAAAACAGCCCGTGGCGGCTGGCGGCACCCGAAGCCGAGCCGGTTCGTGGCCACCAAGTCGCGCAGACGGCTCTGCCGGGCGCGTCACCGGCCTGAAGAAATGCACATAATGTCATGATTTGCTCAACCTGTTCCACATCGAATCTGGGAGAGCCATGAAACTCCGAGCCGCCCTCGCCACCGCTGCCCTGACTCTGACCTGCCTCGTCGCTGGGGCGGGCAGCGCCGCCGCGGACGACTGGTACAACCACAGCGTGGACATCATGCCCATTCAGATGTGTATGGGCAGTGACTGCGGGTTCCCCACCGCGGACTAGAACGGGCGTCGGCTCACGCGACTCCGCTTCGGTGACGGTCTCGTGGGAGCCCCAACCCGCCCCTGTCGTGTCGGTGCCTGGAGGGTCGTCTCCGGCGCCGACGCGGCAGGCCACAGCCTCAGGCGGCTGCTGGCGTCCAGTCATGCTCACCTTAGGCATCGGCGTCCAGGTATCGCAGGCGTCGTAGGTCGGGCCCTGGCGAGCTTGTGAAGGGTGTGGCAACCCTTTGGGGTTGAAGTGGCTGGGCTGGAGCGGGGCAGGTAGCTGGTGGCGACGGGGAGCTCGTATACGTTCAACTTCGAAGGCGGGTCCAAGCCTGGGATTCCAGAGCGAGGGCGTGCGGCGATCGGGCGCCGCCGGAGTAGGGCAAGTCATCATGACGCGCCCGGTGGCAGGCAATGGCTGAGTCAACGGCAACGGCGTGCGGCGGCCGGGTTGGACGCAGGCGGCGTAGGAGGCGCAGCGGTCGAGACTGTGTGATTGCCTGATCCGGGTCCGGAACGTTTCAGCGCCACTTGGGCGCGTTCGGCCTGCGAGGACGGCTCTGGGTCCGCCCGCCCGGCCAGGAAGCCTGCGACTCGGGCCAGCGCGGGCCCCTGGTGGGCGAGTTCCTTCGCATGCCTCCAGCCATCGGCGTTGCGAATCTCCTGGGCCTGGCTGGCGTACAGCTCTCGCGAGCCGGGGAGCGAGGCGTCCATGAGTGCCATGACCTGGTCCCATTCGGTCCGAACCCGGCCTGCCCGCGTCAGTGTGGTGTCGATCCCGGTCAGCCGTCGGAGGTCTTCGCTGATCGGCCCCTCGACGTAGTCGGAGCCCGTGGCGGCGTGACGGACACCGTCCAGAACCTCGGGGCCGTGGTCCAGGAACGCCTCGACGTGCTCCCATGCCTCGGCGTTGCGCTTGGCTTCGGCTGGGCCCGCACCGTGCCGCGTATCGGCGAGCTGCCCCCCTTGGTTGTGGAAGGCGGACGTGGCCGTGTCCCAGGCGTCGGAGACCTGCTTGATCCGGGCTGCGGCGACCGTCAGCGTCGGGATGTGCCGCCGCCACGCCAGGTGGTTCTCGCCGGGCTCCGGGGAGCGGTGCGGATTGGACATCGCGGGTTCCTGCTTCCGGTGTGCTGGCTCAGGCGGTCATGCGGGCGTCGGTGTCGAAGAGTTCGCGCTCGGCGGGGTGCAGGATGTGTTGGGTGATGAAGGAGCGGCCGGCAACCTTCCACAGCCCTCGGCCCTTGGTGAGGGCGGACACCGCCTGCGTCTCAACCCCGGTCAGGCCAAGGAGCGAGGCAGCGGCGGCGAGTTGGTCGGGTTCCTGGCGGTAGATGATGCGCGTGGAGCAGTCGGCGAGGAGGCCCTCGGCCAGGACTCGGCCGCGTGAGCCGGCATCGCCCGCGCTGAGCAGGTCACTCAGCCGGTGGATGATCATCAGGTTCGCGATGCCGAGTCCGCGGGAGAGTTTCCACTGGCTCTGCATGCGCTCCAGCAAGCCGACGTGACGCATCACGCGCCATGCCTCGTCGTAGATCACCCAGCGCCGGCCCCCGGTCGGGTCGGCTAGCGCGGACTCCATCCACGCGCTGGCGCAGGTCATTGCGAGGACGAGGGCGGTGCCGTCGCCGGAGCCACCGAGGCGGGAGAGGTCGATGGAGAGCATCGGCGTGCCCGGGTCGAACGTCACGGTGCTGGGCGCGTCGAACATGCCGCTCAGATCTCCGTGCACCAGCCGGCGCAGCGCGTGCGCAAGGTCCTGCGCCGCGCCACCCATGCGCCCGGCGTGATCGCCCAGGGCCCGGTCGAGCCGCTCGGGCGAGCCGAGGGCGTGCGCGATCTCGCCCAGCAACGGCACCGTGCCGTCCGCGTCGGCCTCGGCGACCACCAGATCGAGGGCGAGGTCAAGCGCGGTGTGCTCCATCGGCAGCAGATCCCGCTTCAGGACGGTACGAGCCAAACCCGCGAGCAACAGCAGGCGGCGTTTGCGAACCTCGGTCGACCAGTCACTTTCGCTCACCGAGGTGGGCCGGGCCGGGGCGTCCAAGGGGTTCAGCCGGCCGGGCAGGCCGGGCCCCAGCGCGATGCTGTAACCACCGAGTGCGTGGGCGACCGCGGTCCATTCGCCCTTGGGGTCGCAGGGGACGTAGACGCGGTAGCCGTGGGCGATGGCGCGGGTGGCGATCGACTTGGCCAAGGCGGACTTGCCCATGCCGATGATCCCGGCGAGCACGGCGTTGGGGTTGGTGAAGCCCTCGATCCGTCCGCTGCCGTAGAGGGAGAAGGGGTCGTAGCAGAACGCGGCCTCAGCGTGGACGTCACGGCCGATGAAGATCCCCTCGGCACCCAGACCGCCCTCCGCGAGGAAGGGGTAGGCGCCGCTCACGGTGGCGGTGGTCATGCGATGAGCAGGCAGACGAAGCTTCCCGCCGCGCGCCGCGGAGGGGCCAGGGCGCCCGGAGGGCGGGTAGACAGGGCGAAGGCGCGGGTCGAGGGCCTCCTCGACGGGGCGCTGGGGCGGTGCGCCGGCCAGGCGGGCTTGGCGGCGGGCCTCGGCGAATCCGACACGAGCCGCGCGCTGCTCGGCACGCGAGGCCCCATGGGGGACGAACAGGTGGGAGGCGCTGGCACGAGTACGAGGCATGAACGATTCTCCTTGGTCGGTTAGCGGTGGGTGAGGCCGGTGAAGGGGGCGTGCAGGTCGGCGGGGGTGGTGCGGCGGCGGACCAGGTGCGCGGCGCGCTGGTGGCGCTGGCAGATGGTCAACTCGGGCGCCCCTTCGGGCAGGCCGGGCCGACACGCCCCGGGGCCGGGTATCTCGCCGGAGTCGGGGTGGGGTGCGGCGTGGTAGGCGGTGTGGAGGTGGTCGGCGGCCTGCCACAGACGGGTGCGGGCGGCACGGAGCTGCTCGCCTTCGGCCGGCACGAGCCCTCCGAGACGTATGGCGTGGGCGTCGAGGAGGCCGTGGAGCGAGATGAGGTGGTCGTGCAGGGCGTTCAACTCGGTGCGGGTGGTGACGAGCGGGCCGTGGGGGAGGTTGAGTGCGCGGTGGAAGTCGAGCGCGGCGGTGGCGAAGGGCACGAAGTCCTGCGCGGTCGAACTGGCGGTGCGGGACATGGGCGGTGCTCTTTCGACGGGGCGTACGGCGGGCATCAGGCGGGGAGGGCGAGGGGCATGGCGGCGGCGGTGAACGCCTCGGCCTGCTGCCAGGTCAGCGGCCGAAGATCGAGCTGCGCCCCGACAGCCGCGGTCTCCACCACCGCACACGCCGAGCGCAACTCCTCCTCGGAATCGGCAGAGACAGTGAGCAGGCCCGTCAGGGCGACGTCCGCGTGGCCGGCGATCAGTTCACGTTCACGGGACTTGATGTCCTGGTACTCGATGGCGTTCGCCTCGGAGTCGACCTGCCCGCGCCGCGCCCGCTCGGCGGAGTCGGCGATCACGCCGGCTTTCTTGCGTTGCACGTCGCGCAGGGCAGCGTCCAGCGCCTTGGGGGCGTAGGAGAGGGAGAGCGTGCGGCGGACCCCGGCGGTGAACAGGACCTGGTGGAGGAAGCCGGCCGACGTCTGGACCCGGGGCCAGTTCTCGACCCAGTACGTGGCGTGGACGGCCGAGTCGGTCGCGATGTGGTCCGCCTTCTCGACCACCACCACCGGACCCGCGGCGGCTGGCTCTGCCTCGGGACGCCCGGAGGCGGACCAGCGGTCCAGCGCGGTGCTGGCCTTGGGGTCGTAGGCCGTGCGCACCACGGCCGCGATCTCGCGGGCGCTGAGCCAGCCGGTGGGGTTGAGGCCGGCGGTGCGCGCGGCCTGGTCGAAGGTGGAGACCAACTGGGCGAGCACGCTGAAAGAGCCGGTCAGGCCGCCCCCTGCCTGGCTGATGAGGCGTCGCGCGGCCTTGGTGTCCAGCGACACCGCGACGTACGCCTCATGCGGCGCCGCTGCCGGCCCTGCGCTGTGGATCAGCTCGCCGTAGATGGCGCCGGCGACGGGTGTGTCGGGGTGGCCGTGTTCTTCCCAGTACCGGCGCAGTGCGTCACCGGAGTCGGGGACGGTGCGCTCGATGACCTGGACGCGGGCGACCTGGCCGGTGCGGGCGAGCGCTGCCAGCGCACGGCCCCAGCCGGCCACGTTGGCGCTCTGGGTGCCGGGGTCCAGGAGGGCGTAGGCGCGGGAGGTGACCTTGACGACGGCGGTCAGCGTGCCGGCGTGGGGGTTGTGGACCGCGCCGTACCGGCCGCCCGGGGCGGTGACCACGCGCAGGCTGGCCGCCGTGCCCGGCAGATGGAGCAGCCCCTCGCGGGTCGGGCGGTGGGAGGGGCGGGCGAGCCAGATGAGCTGGCCGCGGACGCGGCGCAGGAGGTAGCGGGCCACGACGGGCGCCCAGTCGGCCAGCGACCGACCACGATGACGTACGAACACCACCAGCGCGATGACCGCCCACAACGGCAGGAGCTGGAGGGCGCCGACCACGCCACCGGTGATGATGACGGTGAGCAGGAGGAGGCCGGCGAGAGCGGTGAGGATGAGCTGGGGGACGGTCAGGCCCAGCAGGATGCCGCGCCTGCTGCGGTGCGGGAACTTCACGGTGGCCATGGCCGGGGGCTTGTCAGGCATGAGGGTTCCAGACGGCGAGAGCGAACGAAGAAGAGGCACGGTGAGCCCGAAGGCCCAGGTGGGGCCCTGGTCCGGGGGGGGGCCCGCGGGGGGGGCCCCCCCCCGGGGGGGGGCCCCGTCCATCTGGAACCGGTGGTGGTCGCGCCGCACGGGCTGTCCGTACTCGGCGCGTCCCTGCGCCTCGCCCCGC
>NZ_JBEHZD010000500.1:0-5777 GCF_040240285.1 Streptomyces sp. HSW2009
GGGGGGGGGGGGGGGGGGGGGGGGCGCCCCGCCGCGGGGGGGCGGGGGGGCGGGGGGGCGGGGGGGCCGACAGCCGGCGGGCCCGTATCGCAGGGGTGGGGCGTCGGGGGCTTGGCCCCCAGCCGATAGGGGGGCTGACCCTACTTACACCCCCGTCGCTTACCCGTAGCGTATGCACCATGGACGCCCGCGACCCTGAGCTGAAGAAGGAACTCGACGCGACCTTGCAGACGCGCAAGGAGCTCGGTCCCGAGTACGAGTCGGAGTTGGTCGATTCCTTCATGGAGAAGGTCGAGCAGCGCTTCAACGACACCGCCGACCGGCACGTCCGCCGCCAGCTCGCCGAACAGCAGATGTCCGCCGCCCGCGGGGACCGCCAGCCGGCCGGGTCCGGCAGCACGGCGGCCACCGGCATCGGGGTCGGCGAACGGTTCGGCTTCGTCGCCGTCTCACTGGTGCTCGCCATCCCGCTCTCCGCGATCGGCGCGGTCAACGAGGGCCTGCCCGGCCTGCTCGTCGCCTGGGGCGGCATCTTCGGCGTGAACGCGGTGCACGCTCTCGGCGGCTTCGCCTTCCTCCGCCGCGACCGCAAGAAGTCCACCAGCGACTGGGACTGACCCGGAACCGGCCGCGGACCAAGGGCCGAGCGGGCGCGGGCCACGCGAGGCCGCCCGGCGTACGAAACCCGCACAGCACGCCACATCGAACCGCACGAACCCCCACACGACACACGGCTGGCCCGTGACCCATCCAGGTCACGGGCCAGCCGGCAACGTACGCGCGGGGACCGTCTCACCCCGGTACGCGACCGGGGGCGGGACGACGACGGTCCCCGCGGGGGACGCGGGCCGGGTCCAGGCCGGTCTCGCCGCGTCCGGGCGACCGTGGAGGTCCGGGAGCCGCTCCGGAGGTCCGTGTCGCCGTCATCGGGTGTCGGTGTCGCCCTACCGACACCCACCACCGTGCCGGACGCGTGTTAAATGCGTGCTGCTGGCGCGTGACGCACACGTACCACTTGTGCGAAGGCGCGCCCCCGGGCCCCTCCCCCGCTGGCCAAGGCCCGGGCAGCCCCCGTCCACCCACCACCCACGCTGTCCGCCCCGGGCCGACGCCGACTGGTCTGACCGGGGGCTGGGGCGGGCCTCCGCACCACCGAGCACACCCCCCACACGTACGGGCCCGCCTCCTCCAAGCCTGAGTCCTTCATCTACCGACTCCAGCCAATCAGCCAGTATGGGTATATTTCTGGCTCACGTCTGACGACCTTTCACTCGGAGGGCACGGTGACCGGTACCTCAAGGGGCTTCCTCAACCCGGAGTTGGTGAGCGAGCTGCAAGCGGGCAAGACCTTCGAGGACTGGTTGGACGGCCGGATACCCGGCGTGGACTACGCCCGCATCAGTGCGGACCAGTCACTTCGCTCCACGACGCGAGCCAAATCGCGGAAGGCCGGTACGGGTGTCCGACACCAGCACGAGGGAAACGAGGAGACGGCCACGGAGCACGGCGTGGCCATCGTCAAGTACTTCGAGGACAACAACCTCACGGCGGCCGACCCCAGCGTGGTGAGGCCGAGCTTCGTGGAGATGACGCGCTCGGTCCACTACCGAAAGGTTTCCGAGGGCTACCCGGTGTGTGCCGTGGTCTCGGCCGAGCACGAGCGCGTGTGGCGACTCCCGGAGGACTACGCCAGGTTCCGCCGGGCCGTCATCGTCCAAGGTGACGGGCTCTTCATCGAGCGGGGGAAGCCGTACGACCTCGTGAGTTCCGGCAGCAACGCGGTCGGACTCGCGGACTCCGGAGAATCCGCGGGCGAGGTGACCAGGACGAAGGAGCGGCTTCACCGCGAGGTCAGGCGCCGGGCACAAGACGGAACCTCGCCCGGCGGCCGACGTCGTTTCGGCTGGCTCGCCCAGGACGTCCGCGAGGGCCGTGGGATGAACATGAGGCTCGACCCAGAAGAGTCGGTCATCCTGCGCCACATGATCGACAAGGCGCTGGAGGGGCGGACCTGGAATTCCATCGCTCGGGACCTCAACGGAATCGGGATCGTCGGCGCGAGTGGAAGGCCCTGGTCGGGGGCCACGGTGCGGCAGCTCTTGATCAATCCGGTGCTGTGCGGTCAACGGGCCATGGCCGGCAAGCTCGTCCTCGGGAAAGACGGCAACCCGATCATGGGCCAGTGGGAGACCGTGTGCACCACCGAGGAATCGGCAGCACTGCGGCGGCTCTCCACGGGGCGTGGGGCCCAATCAGGCGGATTCCGGAAGACGCATCCCGGCTACGCGGTGCCGGGGGCTCCGGAGTCCCGCGCCCGGAAGTACCTGTTCTCGGGCTTCTTACGCTGCGGGGCACACCGGAAGGACGACCCGGCCAAGATCTGCGATGCCAAGATGGGCGGGGGTCGCCGTCCGCCGCGGGCGAACCCGGACAACTGCGTCTACGTGTGCGCGAGGCTCGACTGTGGGGGCGCTTCCCGTCAGATGGGGCCCGTTGACGAGCATCTGGAAGAGCTGGTCGTACGAGCCCTTGAGGTCCGGTACGAGAAGGTACGGCCCAAGGTCACCGAGTGGCCGGGTACAGCCGTGCTCGAAGATCTTCAGACGCGCCGACGGAACCTCGAAACCAAGTGGGCCGAGGGTGTCGTTTCGGACGCTGCGTTCTACCGACTCCTGCCGAGCGTCGAGGAGAGGATCGCCGGCCTGGAAACTGACCGGCGTGAATTCCTGGTGGAGCAGGCGGCAGCCAACGCCTTCGCCGGATGGGACAGGTCGAAGTGGAAGGACATGGACCTCACGCAGCGGCGCACTGCCATCAGCCGCATCATCCATGCCGTGATCGTGTCTCCGATCCCGAAGGGGCGGTCTCTGCGGGCGCCGTTCGATCCGGACCTGCTCCGCGTCGTTCCACGGGCGTAGCCTCTGCGACCGGGCCGACGGCGGGCGATGCCCCCGTCGGCTTCCTCAGACCGGACCCGGAGCTTCGCCCGCTGACGGGCGACCCGCCTGCCGACACACCTGCCCGACGCCATCCCGCAGTTCTTCAGCACCCTGCTTCAGCCGTGATCCCCGCATGGGCGGCGCGCACCCGTCCAGTGGCACGAAGGACCATTCGCCCGCATGAGGGAACCCGACCTTTCCGGCGGGTCCTACAAGCCCCTGCAACACCCTGGAGTTCAGGGAGTTGCAGGGGCGCCGTTGCTGACGGCGCGAGCACCGGTCTCAGGGCATGGCCTGCACGTTGCCGTTCTCGGCGAGGAAGGCCAGGACGTCCTGCCGGGTGACGATGCCGGTGGGCTTGCCGTCCACCAGGACCACCGCGGCGTCCCGTCCTTCCAGTGCAGCCGCCACCTTCGCCACCGGCTCTCCGGAGCCGACGACGGGCAGCGGCGGACTCATGTGCTTGTCCAGCGGATCGTTCGGCCCGGCGTGATCGGCGTACAGCGCGTGCAGCAGCACCCGCTCCTCCACCGCTCCGATCACCTCGCCGGCCATCACGTCGGGATGCCCCGCGCCCGGTGCCACCACCGGCATCTGCGAGACCCCGTACTCCCTCAGAACCTGAACCGCGTCGCCCACGGTCTCGGTGGGGTGCATGTGCACGAAGTTCGGCATCCCCGCCGTCTTCAGTCCCAGCACGTCACCGGCCGTCGGCTCCGCGATCGGCTGATCGCTGAACCCATGTTGGCCCATCCACTCGTCATTAAAAATCTTCGAAAGATACCCACGGCCACTGTCCGGCAGCAGCACGACCACCACGTCGTCGGGGCCGAGTCGCTCGGCGACCCGGAGGGCGGCCACGACCGCCATCCCGCACGAGCCGCCGACCAGCAGGCCCTCCTCCTTCGCGAGGCGGCGCGTCATCTGGAAGGCGTCCTTGTCGGAGACCGCGACGATCTCGTCGGCGACGGTCCTGTCGTACGCCGTCGGCCAGAAGTCCTCGCCGACGCCCTCGATCAGATACGGCCGGCCCGAGCCGCCGGAGTAGACCGAGCCCTCCGGGTCGGCGCCGATGACCTGGACCCGACCCTCACTGGCGTCCTTCAGATAGCGGCCGGTGCCACTGATCGTGCCGCCGGTGCCGACACCCGCGACGAAGTGGGTGATCCGGCCGTCGGTCTGCTGCCACAGCTCGGGGCCCGTGGACTCGTAGTGCGAGCGCGGGTTGTTCGGGTTGCTGTACTGGTCGGGCTTCCAGGCGCCCGGCGTCTCGCGCACCAGGCGGTCGGAGACGTTGTAGTACGAGTCGGGGTGCTCGGGGTCGACGGCGGTCGGGCACACCACGACCTCGGCCCCGTACGCCCGCAGCACGTTGATCTTGTCCGTGGACACCTTGTCGGGGCAGACGAAGATGCACTTGTACCCCTTGCGCTGGGCGACCATCGCCAGGCCCACGCCGGTGTTGCCCGACGTCGGCTCCACGATCGTGCCACCGGGCTGGAGCGCCCCCGACTCCTCGGCCGCCTCGATCATCCGCACGGCGATCCGGTCCTTCACCGAACCGCCGGGGTTGAAGTACTCGACCTTCGCCAGGACGGTGGCCTGAATGCCCTCGGTCACGCCGTTGAGCTTCACCAGCGGGGTGTTGCCGACCAGCTCAATCATCGATTCGTGAAACTGCACGCCCTACTCCAGGTTCAGCGGGATCTCCGCGGGTCAAGGGGCTGCCGCCGGCGCGGGCCCACTCCTTCAGCCTATTGCGCCACGGTCCGGGAGCGACCGCCCTGTGGATAACTCACCGCGACCGCCCCCTGACGAACGGGCATCGCCCCGGCAGCCAGGGTGCCCCCACTCCGCACGAAGCCGTACGTTTCGGCCACTCCTCCAGGGTCGCTTATGCGCCACCTGGTCGCGCTCCCGCCCATACCCCCGCTTCGCTCTCTTCGCGCTCTTCGCCCTCTTCCCACCTGGTACGAGTCGGTACGAGGCCCGCCCCGCGCGCGGGGACGTGCCCCGTCCGGCACTGCGGCTGCGGCATGCGGCGGGACCGGGCGCCCGGAGCGTTGCGATGCACCGCGATCCGGGCAACACGTCAGTAGGCCCGGCCGGCCCGCCCCGTACCGCGTCCGGCAGGCAGCGCGGGCAGGGCCGCTCGGGGCAGGCGCGGTTGGGGCACGTACGCAGCACAGACCGGAGGTGAGCGGGCCCATGTCGATGTCGAGAGCACGGGGGGCGCGGCGGATCGCGACCGCCGCGGCGTACGGGGGCGGCGGGATCGGGCTGCTCGGCGGGGCGGCCGTCGGGCTGCTGCTGACCGAGGTGCGGATGGCCCGGCGGGTGGTGGGCGGCTCGGGCGACGTGCCACCTGCGGCCGACGGCCGGTACGGCACGGCCTTCGACCGCGACGGCGACGCCCCGCCGCTGCGCCTGGCCTTCCTCGGCGACTCCACCGCCGCCGGTCAGGGCGTGCGCCACGCCCACCAGACGCCGGGCGCCCTGCTCGCCTCCGGCCTCGCCGCCGTGGCCGAGCGCCCGGTGGAGCTGCGGGTGGTCGCCCTGCCCGGCGCGCAGTCCGACGACCTGGCCCGCCAGGTGGCCCGCCTGCTGGCCCCACCCACCGACCCGCACCCCGAGCCCGCCACCCCCACGCCCCACCCGGACGCCGGCACCGGCACCAGCACCAGCACCAGCACCAGCACCAGCACCAGCACCGAGACGACGATCGCCGGGGGGACGGGCGCCGGTACGGGCGCGGGCACGCGCGCGAGGTTCGCCGCTGGGGCGCCGGGCGGACCGGCCGCTGACGGCGGACCCGGCAGCCGGCAGCAGCCGCCGCAC
>NZ_JBEHZD010000501.1:0-5770 GCF_040240285.1 Streptomyces sp. HSW2009
GGGGGGGGGGGGGGGGGGGGGGGGGGGGGGCCCCCGCGCCCCCCCGCGGGGGGGGGGGGGGGGGCCCCCCCCCCCCGGCCCCGTACCCGAGGTCACGGCGCCACGCCGGCCGCGCTCAGTCCGGTGGTCTCGGGCAGGCCGAGGGCGACGTTCATGCTCTGCACGGCGCCGCCCGCGGTGCCCTTGGTCAGGTTGTCGATGGCGGCGATGACGATCAGGCGCCCGGCCGCCGGGTCGTGGGCGAGTTGCAGCAGCGCGGTGTTGGCCCCGTACACGGCGGCGGTGGCGGGCCACTGCCCCGCGGGCAGCAGCCGGACGAAGGGCTCGCCGTCCAGCGCCTTCTCGTACGCGGCGCGGGCGGCGGCCTCGTCGATGCCGGGTCGGGTACGGGCGCTACAGGTGGCGAGAATGCCGCGGGGCATGGGCGCCAGGGTGGGCGTGAACGAGACGGTGACCCGCTCCCCCGCGACGGCGCTCAGGTTCTGCACCATCTCCGGGGTGTGCCGGTGACCGCCGCCGACGCCGTACGGGCTCATCGAGCCCATCACCTCGCTGCCGAGCAGGTGCGGCTTGGCGGCCTTGCCGGCGCCCGAGGTGCCGGAGGCCGCGACGACCACCGCGTCCGGCTCGATGAGGCCGGCGGCGTACGCGGGGAAGAGCGCGAGCGAGACGGCCGTCGGGTAGCAGCCCGGCACCGCGATCCGCTTGCTGCCGCGCAGCGCCTCGCGGGCGCCGGGCAACTCGGGCAGCCCGTACGGCCAGGTGCCGGCGTGCGGCGAGCCGTAGAACGCCTCCCAGTCGGCGGCGTCCTTGAGCCGGAAGTCGGCCCCGCAGTCGATCACCAGTACCTCGGGCCCGAGCTCGCGGGCGACCGCGGCGGACTGCCCGTGCGGCAGGGCGAGGAAGACCACGTCGTGGCCGGCGAGCCGGTCGACCTCGGTCGGTTCGAGCACCCGATCGGCCAGCGGCCCCAGGTGCGGCTGAAGCCCACCGAGCAACTGCCCGGCGTTGGAGTTCCCGGTCAGCGCCCCGATCTCCACCTCGGGATGCCCGAGCAACAGCCGCAGCACCTCACCCCCGGCATATCCACTGGCCCCGGCCACCGCCACCCGCACGGACATCGCAACCCCTCCTCGGTGATGGCATGACTATACGAAGGAGGGAAGCTTTATGCAATGGGGTGCGGGGTGGGGCGCACGCGTCCGACGCGGGGTGCCGGCCGTCGTCGCCGTACAGCCACAGCTCCGGGGCCGCAGGGCGGCCACGGCGGCGGGCGACGTACCGTGGCCCGGTGGGGAACGTATTCGGTGGCGGGGGTCGACGGCTCTACCTGTCCAACAGCGGCACGGAGGTCTTCGTCGACGTGCTGATGCTGGCGGTCAGTGAGCTCGCCGACGACGGGTGGGACCACCGCTTCGCGGCCCTCCTGACGCTCCAGGACCAGAACGTGATGGGGCGCGGAGCCGTCGGTTTCGACCTCCAGGCCATCGCGTGGGGTGCGACCGCGCGGGACCGTGCCCGGTCGAAGGGGTTCGTACTGCGCGCCACCGCGCTCGCGGCGAGCGGGCACCGCTGGGGCGAACTGGGGTACCGGCCGGCCTTCGCCGAGGACCATCTGCACCGGTTCGCGGCCCTGGTCGAGCCCTTCGAGCCGGCCGGCGACCCCGACCCCGACGGCGGCTTCCCCGGCCCCGACGAGGGCGCGTCGGCCTGCTGCGCACGCCATCGCGTGCTCAGTGCGCTCCCGCACTGGGAGGGGTGTTTCCTCTGCGTCAGGCCCAGGTGATCCCGAGCGGGGCGGATGCGCCGGCCCCGGCTGCCCGGCGGGGCTGCCGACCCCCGTTCGGGCCGGCGGCCCCGCGTGGCCGTACGGAGCGCGACGCGGCCGTTCAGATCTCGTAGGCCGGCGCCCCGACGGGGACGATCCGGCTCGGCTCCCGGCCGAAGCCCTCGATCAGCAGGTGGTCGTCGTACGCCTGCACCGTCGCGTACGCGGTGGTCCCGGTGTCGACCATGCCCTTGAAGGTGAGGAAGTGCGTGCCGCCGGTGAAGCCGTAGTTCCCGGCGTGGTTGTGCCCGTTGAACCAGGCCACGACGTTGTCGTACGAGGTGACCAGGTCGATGAGCTGCCGGTCGTTGTACGCGTTGTGCACGTTGACCGGGTAGATCGGGTGGTGGGCGTTGAGCACCACCTTCTCGCCCTTGCGGTGCGCGTGCGCGAGCGTCCGTTCCAGCCAGGCGAGTTGCCGCGCGCCCACGCCGCCGTTCCACTCCTGCGCCTGCGGCTTGCCCGCGGCCCGCAGTTCGGCGAGCATCCGCTGGGCCAGCGCGTGCTTCGCGGACCCGGCGGGGTTGCCGTAGGTGCTGACGTCGTTCGTGTCGACGACGATGAAGCGCCAGCCGTCGCGGCGGAAGTCGTAGTACGACGACGGCATGTGGAGGGCGTCGAGCACCTGCTCGCGCGGCATCTGGAAGTCGTGGTTGCCGAGCACGTGGCGCTTGGGCATCCGCAGCTTCTGCCAGATCGGCATGACCGCGGCGAAGCTCTCCGGGAACTCGTCCACGAAGTCGCCCAGGTGCACGGCGAACCGCAGGTCGGACTCGTTGAGCGTGCCGACGGCCTCGCGGAGCTTGGCGATCGACTGCCGGTAGAGGCGGACCGGTCCGTCGGGCTTGTCCGCGTACTGGCAGTCGGCGATGACGCCGAACCGCAGCAGCGGCCTGCCGTGCGCGGCGGCGGACTCGGCAGGCCCGGCGGCGACGGCGGCAGTGGCGGCGACGCCGAGGCCGAGGCCGAGGAAGCCACGGCGGTTCGTCGTGCGCGCCATGTCATCGGCGTACTGCGGGAGGTCGGGTGGCGTGGGCATCGTGCACTCCTGGCTGGACGTCTGCTTGCTGAACGCCGGCTCGCCGGCGGAGCGGTCGGGGCCGGGCACGCCGCGCCGGACCGCTTCGGGCAGGGCCGGCCGAGCCCGTCAGCCGGCCCGCGCCGGCGGCGCCCGGCTCAGTAGACCCCGCTGTCCGCTGCCACCGGGTGTACTTCGAGTTCCGGGACGGCCAACAGTTCGGTGATCAGCGCCGCGGAACCCCCGATGTACGTACTGACCAGGTCCACGTCGCCCCCCAGGCACCAGGCACGGTCCTGCGGCCACCACAGGTCGGGCAGTTCGGCGAACTCGTCCAGGGAGATCGGCGAGACGGCTTCGGCGAGCGTCCCGGCGAGCAGCACTTCCTCCCGGCCGGGCGTCTGGAAGGCGGGAACGTGGTCGAAGTCCCACCGTCCGTAGCCGTTCCACAGGCCGTACCAGCAGCGCTCGCTGGTCCGGGTGTGCCGGGCCAGGACCGGGATCAGCGCCCGGGCGACGGCGGGCGGGGTCGGGCCCTCCGCCGGGTGCTCGTCCCATACGCCGGGCACACCGTACTCGGCGGCGTTGTGGTAGGAGCGGTCCATCCCGATCAGCTCGTGCCAGGCAGCGTCCGGCCCCACCCGTTGCCCGTGGGCGGCGCCCACCGTCGCCCACCGCACCGGCTGCCCGTCGAGGGCGGCCGGGTGGAGGACCCGCGCGTAGGCGGCGAATCCGGGTGCGGCGATGCCCGCCACCGTCCCGAAGCCGCCCTGCCCCGGGGTGTGCTCGGTGAACCAGCGGGCCGGTCCGAGATCCGCGGTCTGCACGTGCAGGCGCCCGTACCACTCGGGAGCGGGCTGGCGATCGACCGGCGGGTAGTTGACCATCCGCACAGTCTGCCCAGTCGCACCGCCGGCGGGCCGAGTGGGTCCGCCGCGCGAGCCCAAAGGATTCACCCCGCAAGCCCGTCGGACCACGGTCGGTGAGTGCGGGGAATTGCCGCCTTCGGCGGGTGGGAATACGGGCCGTGCGGCGTGGCATTGCCCGTCCGGATGGGCGTCGGGCGCAGATGCGTACCCGTACGGATTCGTGCCGGTACGGATACCTGCTCTCCGTCGTGCCGTTGGTGGTACGGGTCGCCGGCGGGCGGAGTCGTGGCAGGTCACGGGCCCGGATGGGGAACGGGCCCGGTTGGGGAAGGGAATCGCCTCGGTGGGGCGTCACACGGGCGCGGGGAGGGGCTAGCCGGGCGCGGGCCGATCGGTACGGGAAATGGCGAAGGCGAGGAGTTTCGTACTCCTCGCCACTCTCAACATATAGCGCACCGGGGGGCTTGCGGCAAGGCCCCGGGGGTGCCGCAGAATCGCGCCTCGATGACGGAATCCGGGAATCCTGGACGCCGAAATTCCTGGACGTCGGGAATCGGGGACGTCGGGAATCGGGGACGTCGGGAATCCGGGTTGGCGCGAAATGGGGAGAGTCGAGCGATGCGGGTGGGGAATTCGGTGACCGGGGCGGGCGCGGGTGTGGGGAAGGCCGGGGAAGCCGGGCGGGCCGGCGACGGCCGCGAGACCGGGGGTGCGGGGGATGTCGGCGGCGCCGGGAGCGCCGGGGACATTGACGTGATCGTGGTCGGGGCCGGGCCGACCGGGCTGATGTTGGCCTGTGAGTTGCGGTTGCACGGGGTGCGGGTGGTGGTGCTGGAGCGGCTGGCCGAGCCGACCACGCAGTCCCGGGGGCGCGGGCTGCACGTGCGCAGCGTGGAGGTGATGGACCAGCGCGGCCTGTTGGACCGGTTCCGCGCGGTCGGCGAGCGGTTCCAGGTCGGTGGCCCGTTCGCGGGGCTCAGTACGCCCTGGCCCGCGGGGATGGACACGGCGCATCCGTACGGCCTGGCCATGCCGCAGCCGGTCACCGAGCGCGTACTGACCGAGCGGGCCGTCGAACTCGGCGCCGAACTGCGCCGCGGCTGCCCGCTGGTCGGCCTCGACCAGGACGAACACGGCGTACGGGCCGAGCTCGCCGACGGTACGCGGCTGCGCTCGCGCTACCTGGTGGGCTGTGACGGCGGGCGCAGTACGGTGCGCGGGCTCGTCGGGGTGGGCTTCCCCGGCGAACCCGCCACGGCCGAGACGCTGCTCGGCGACATGGCAGTGACCGCGGACGCGGCGACGGTGGCCGCCGTGACGGCCGAGGTGCGGAAGCGGCACGTGCGGTTCGGCACCGTCGCGGAGGGCGACGGCACGTACCGGATCATCGTGCCCGCCGCCGTCGAGTCCCCCGCCACGAAGTCCACTGCCACGGAGTCCCCCGCCACGAAGTCCGCTGCCGCGGGGTCCGACGAGCGCGCCGACACGCCGGACTTCGAGGAGTTCAAGCAGCGGCTGCGGGAGGTCGCCGGCACCGACTTCGGTGCGCACTCGCCGCGCTGGCTCTCCCGGTTCGGCAACGCGACCCGACAGGCCGAGCGCTACCGGGTCGGCCGGGTACTGCTGGCCGGCGACGCGGCGCACATCCATCCGCCGGCGGGCGGGCAGGGCCTGAACCTGGGGGTGCAGGACGCGTTCAACCTCGGCTGGAAGCTGGCGGCCGAGGTCGCCGGCTGGGCGCCGGCGACCCTGCTGGACAGCTACCACGCGGAACGGCACCCGGGGGGCGCCCGCGTGCTGACCAACACCCGCGCCCAGACCGCGTTGATGGGCACGGACGCGGGCGCGAAGGCGCTCCAGGAGCTCTTCGCGGAGCTGACGGAGTTCGAGGTGGTGAACCGGCACCTGACCGAGATGATCACCGCGGTCGGGGTCCGTTACGACTTCGGCGCGGGGCCCGACGCCTCCGGCCTCGTCGGGGGGCGGGCGGGGGGCGGGGGGGCGGCGCCGGCGGGGGGGGGGGCGGGGGGGCGGCGCGCCCCGGGGCGCGGGCCC
>NZ_JBEHZD010000502.1:0-5757 GCF_040240285.1 Streptomyces sp. HSW2009
CGACGTCTTCGGCCACCCGGGCGCCCACGGCGGCCAGCAGCAGCCCGCCCAGCAGCAGCCCGGGCAACAGCAGTCCGGCCAGCAGCAGTACGGCGGCCAGCGCGGCGGCACCCAGCACCCCGGCGCCGCGCCGACCGGCCAGCCCGACCCGTACGCGCAGGGCCAGCAGCAACACCCCGGCCACCAAGGCCAGCAACAACACCCCGGCCAGCAGCAACAGCACCACCACCAGCAGCACCAGGCCCAGCACCCGCAGCAGCAGCGCGCCGCGCAGCCCGCCCAGCAGGCGTACCCGGGCCAGCAGCAGCCCGGCCAGGGCCAGTACGACACCGCCGGCTACCAGGACCCGCAGGGCTACCCGGGCCAGCAGCCGCAGGGCTACCCGGCCGACCAGGGCCAGGCGCAGGGCCAGCAGCCCGGCGGCTACCAGCAGCCGCACCAGCCCCAGCAGGGCTACTACCAGCAGCAGCCCCAGCAGGCCGCGCAGCAGCCGCAGCACGGCGGGTACGACCCGCAGCAGGGTTACCAGGCCCAGCAGGGCGGCGGGTACGACCAGCAGCAGGGCTACGGCCAGCAGGGTCAGGGCTACCCGGCCCAGCAGCAGGCCGGCGGCTACGGCTACCCGGCCCAGCAGCAGTACGGCACGGACGCCTCGTACGGCACACAGGCCCCCTACGGCTCGCAGGACCAGTACGGCGACCAGTACGGCACGCAGGACCCGTACGCCCAGGACCCGTACGGCACGCAGGACCCCTACGGCGGGCCGGGCGACGGGGGCCCGCAGGACCCGCCGGAGCGGCGCGCCCGCCACTGATCCGCTGACCCACGGCGCCCGCAGGCGCGCGCAGTCATCCAGCCCCCGGGCCACCGCCCGGGGGCTGTCGCATGGGGCCACCGGGCCGCGCGGCGCGACCGGCCGCCCAAGGCGACGGGCCGGCGCGAGGCGGCACCACGGGCCGGCACCAGACGGCGGTACGGGCCGGCGCCGGGCAGCACTGCGGGCCGGCGGCATGCGGCAATACGGACCAGCGGCGTACCGCCACCCGGCCGACGGATGGCGGGTGACCTGTGCACTTCGGGGAAGACGGTGCACACTGGGCGCCCCGGCCGACGATCAGGCATCGTGGCTGAGGGGCACGGCAGGCTGGCGAGGAGAGAGGGCACGTGGCCTCACAGGCACAGGGCAAGCAGGACATGGGCAGCACGGGTGACGGGGAAGAACTGGGGGAACGCAGGCCGCACCCGGACGAGGTGCACAGCGCCTTCACCCCGCCGCTCGGGCTGCCGCTGCCCTCGCACCCGGCCGAGGACGAGCACCCGACGTCGGAGTTCGCCCTGCCGGTGGGGCTGCCGCCGGAGGTGGTGGAGCCGCTGCCGGAAGCTGAAGGGTCCGCGTTCGTGGCACCGGGTTCAGCCGGCCCGGAAACGGCCGCCGCGGGACCCATCGGCAGCACTGCCTCCGGCCACGGCGCGGCGCGCGGCCCCGCCTTCACGCCGCCGCACGGCATCCCCGCCATCCGGCTCACCAAGGAGACGCCCTGGCAGGACCGGATGCGCACGATGCTGCGCATGCCGGTCGGCGAGCGCCCGGCGCCCGAACGGGTCGAGAAGCACGCCGAGTCCACCCAGGCGGTGCCCCGGGTGCTCGACATCACGCTGCGCATCGGCGAGATCCTGCTCGCCGGCGGCGAGGGCGCCGAGGACGTGGAGGCAGCCATGTTCGGCGTCGCCCACGCCTACGGCCTCGAACGCTGCGAGCCCACCGTCACCTTCACGCTGCTCTCCATCACGTACCAGCCGTCCCTGGTGGACGACCCGATCACGGCCAGCCGTACGGTCCGCCGCCGGGCCGTCGACTACACCCGGCTGTCGGCGGTCTTCCGGCTCGTCGACGACATCACCTCGCAGGACGACTTCACCACCGAGGAGGCGTACCGGCGGCTGGCCGAGATACGCCGCAACCGGCACCCTTACCCCGGCTGGGCGCTCACCCTGGCGTCCGGCGCGCTGGCGGGGGCGGCCAGCCTGCTGGTGGGCGGCGGTTGGCTGGTTTTTGTCGCCGCCGCGGTGGGCGCGATGCTCGGCGACCGGCTGGCGTGGCTGGCGTCGGGGCGCGGGCTGCCGGAGTTCTACCAGTTCGTCGCGGCGGCGATGCCACCCGCTGCGACCGGCGTCGCGCTCAGCCTGGCCCACGCCAATGTGCAGGGCTCCGCGGTGATCACCGGTGGGCTGTTCGCGCTGATCCCCGGGCGGGCCCTGGTCGCCGGCGTGCAGGACGGCCTGACCGGCTACTACATCACCGCCGCGGCCCGCCTGCTGGAAGTGATGTACCTGATCGTCGGCATCGTCATCGGCGTGCTCTCGGTGCTGTACGTGGGCCTGCGGCGGGGCGCCGACTTCAACCCGGAGGCCGCGCTGCGCGGCGACGAGCGCCCGGTGGTACAGCTCTTCTCGGCCATGCTGCTGGCGCTCGCCTTCTGCGTACTGCTCCAGCAGGAACGTTCCACGGTGCTGTTCGCCACCCTCAACGGGGGCGTGGCCTGGCTGGTGTACGGCTCGATGCACGACGTGGCCGGCATCCCGGCCGTCGCCTCCACGACCGCAGCCGCCGGCCTGGTCGGCCTCTTCGGCCAACTGCTCTCGCGCTACCGGTACGCGTCAGCGCTGCCGTACGTGACGGCCGCGATCGGCCCGCTGCTGCCCGGTAGCGCCACCTACTTCGGGCTGCTCGCGCTGGCCCAGAAGAACATGGACTCCGGCATTCCGTCGCTGACCCGCGCGGCCTCGCTCGCGCTGGCCATCGCCATCGGCGTGAACCTCGGCAACGAGATGGCCCGCCTCTTCCTGCGCACCCCGGGCGCCGACAAGGAGACCGGCGGCCCGCTCCGCCGCGCGGCCAAGCGGACCCGCGGCTTCTAGGGGTTTCCCGGCGCCGCCGGCGCGCGGCTCACGATGCGGCTCGGGGCGCGGCCCGGCCTGCCGCCCCCGTTGCGCAGTCCGGGCACGCGCAGCCCGGGCATGCGCAGTTCGGGTACGCGCAGCCCGGGTACGCGCAGCCCCGGTACGCCATCGGGGTGGGCGTCCGGCGTGGCGCGGAGGTCACCGTTGTGGCGGGCGCGGACGGGGCGACGGGCCGCGGCGATCCGACGCCGACGCCGTCGCCGCGCGGACCTGCCCGGACATGCCGATGGGCGGAGCACAGGTGGTGCTCCGCCCATCGGTGGATGCGCTGGTCAGGCAGGTGACCCGGCGCGCGGGCTCAGTGGTGCGCGCCGCCGGACGCCTCAAGGCGCTTGACGGACGCCTCGACCTCGGCCTCGGCCTCGGCGCGACCCACCCAGTTGGCGCCCTCGACCGACTTGCCGGGCTCCAGGTCCTTGTACACCTCGAAGAAGTGCTGGATCTCCAGGCGGTCGAACTCGGAGACGTGGTGGATGTCCCGCAGGTGCTCCACGCGCGGGTCGGACGCGGGGACGCACAGCAGCTTGTCGTCGCCGCCGGCCTCGTCCGTCATCCGGAACATGCCGATGGCACGGCACTTGATCAGGCAACCGGGGAAGGTCGGCTCGTCCAGGATGACGAGCGCGTCCAGCGGGTCGCCGTCCTCGCCGAGGGTGTTCTCCACGAAGCCGTAGTCGGCCGGGTAGCTGGTCGAGGTGAAGAGTCGACGGTCAAGGCGGATACGACCAGTCTCGTGGTCCACCTCGTACTTGTTCCGTGAACCCTTCGGAATCTCGATGGTGACGTCGAACTCCACGGGTGGCTCCTCCATGATCAGCACATAGTTCGGGTGGTTAAGTGTCCCTCACGCAGGTGTGTGGTTGCGAAAGGGGCTGCTCGAAGATGCCTGACGAGGCCAGATGGTGGTGGGACCAGTGGCTCGGCCGACTGCGGGGAGCCACTGTGGAGCAGCGCCGTACGGGGCTGCTAGCTGCGGGTTCCGCCGCCGTGGGCCTCGTGGTCGCGGCCACGTCGGTGGCGGCGACCGGTCCCTGGGACTCCGGCCAGCGTACGGCCGAGCGGCAGCGCGCCGCCTCCGCAGACCGCCCGCGCGAGGGGCGCCCCGGCGCGCCACCGGCGCCCGCCCCCAGCGCGGCCCCGGTCCTCGCGCCGCTCGGCGCCTCCCGCACGACGTCACCCGACGACGCCGGCCAGCGGTCCGTACCGCTGCCCACCGGCGCGGGCCTCGCGGACGCGCTGGAGCCGCTGCTGAAGGACCGGGCGCTGGGCCGGGTGCGGGCCGGCGCGGTGGTCGACGTGGCGACCGGGCGGCAGTTGTACGGGGCGGGGGCCGGCCGGGGCGTCGTCCCGGCCTCCACCATCAAGCTGGCCACCGGCGTCGTCGCGCTCGCCGCACTCGGCCCCGGCCACCGGCTGACCACCTCCGTCACCACCGCGCCCGGCGAGCGGGGCCGGATCGTCCTGGTCGGCGGCGGCGACCCCACGCTCACCGCCCGCGCGACCCACGGCCCGGACGGCACCCACCCCGCCAGCCTGCGCGAACTCGCCGACGCCACGGCCCGCGCACTGCTCGCCCGCGGCGAGCGCAGCGTGCGGCTCAGCTACGACACCCGGCTGTACGCGGGCTCCGCCCGGCATCCGATCGGGCCCAACGAGAACCTGTCCCCGGTCACCGCGCTCATGGTCGACGAGGGCCGCCGCGACGGCTCCGACCGCGGCCCGGCCGACCGCGTCGAGGACCCCGCGGCCGACGCCGCCCGCACCTTCGCCAGGCTGCTGCGCGACCGCCACGTCACGGTCACCGGCGCCCCCGGCCCGTACCGCCCACCGGCCCAGCGCCCGGCCGACGACAAGCGGGATGACAACAAGCCGGCCGACGACGAGCCGGGTGACCGTAGGGGCGGCGACCAGTCCAAGGACCGCAAGGACAGCAAGGACGGCGACGAGCCGAAGGACCGCGGCGGCAACAACGAGCCGGCCGACCGCAAGGACGACCACAGGTCTGACCACGAGGCCGACGGCAAGGGCGACGGCAGGGACGACCGCGAAAGCGACCGCAAGGCCGACCGCGGCAAGCGGGCCACCGCCCGCGGAACCACCCTCGCCAGCGTCCGCTCGCAGCCGCTGTCCGCCCTGGTCGAGCGGATGCTCACCAACAGCGACAACGACATCGCCGAGGCGCTGGCCCGGCACCCCGCCCGGGCCAGCGGCGAGCCGGCCAGCTTCGCCGGGGCGCAGCGGGCCGTCACCGCCAGGCTGCGGGAGCTCGGTGTGCCGGTGGCCGGGGCCCGCTTCGCCGACGGCAGCGGCCTGGACCGGGCCGACCGGGTCTCGGCCGCGACGCTCGCCCAGGTCCTGGTGCGGGCGGCCGACCCGAACCGGCAGGCCCTGCGCCCCGTACTCACCGGACTCCCGGTCGCCGGCTTCACCGGCACGCTGCGCGACCGCTATCCGCAGGACTCCGTCGGCCGCGGCGTCGTACGGGCCAAGACCGGCACCCTGACCGGGGTCAACACGCTCGCCGGGACCGTGGTGGACGCCGACGGCCGGCTGCTGACCTTCGCCTTCCTCACCGAGGGCAGCACCGACCCGGCCGCCGCCCAGCGGGTCCTGGACCGGCTGGCCTCCGCCGTCGCCAACTGCGGCTGCCGCTGACCCGGAGCGCCTCCGCCGTGCCCCGGCCGCGGGCCCCCCGGGGGGGGCGGGGGGGGGCGGGGGCGCGCGCGCCCCCGGGGGGGGGGGGGGGGGGGGGGGGGGGGGGGCGGGGGGGCCGGCACCGGGGGGGGGCCCCCCCCC
>NZ_JBEHZD010000503.1:0-5709 GCF_040240285.1 Streptomyces sp. HSW2009
GGTCAGCGCGCGCCGCTTGCGCAGCCCGCCGCCGGAGCGGTCGGCGCCGCCGGTCCTGCCGTGCCGGGCGCCGCCCTGCTGGGCCTGGCCGCCGTCGGTGAGGCCGAGTTCGCCGGCGAGCGTCCACAGCGCCTGTTTGACCGTCGACTTGGCGTCCAGGTCCTGCATCCGGCCGGAGTCCACGGCCGGCTGGAGCTCCTTGAACGCGGCCGGCACCGTGGTGCGCAGCGCCCGGGTGCCGGTGGCCCGCTCGATCAGGCCCGGCTGGATCTCGCCGCTGCGGGTGTACCGGTTGACCAGGGTGTGGGTCTCCTCGGCCTTGCGGATCTGGAGCCGGTCCCACAGCCGTGCCATCCGCTTGGCGGCCCGCACCGCGACCACGTCGGGCGTGACGACCAGCAGCGCGCGGTCGGCCATTTCGATGGCCGCTGAGCCCGCCGAGGTCATCTGGGTGCCGCAGTCGACGACGACCAGGTCGTACCGGGACCGCAGCGCCGTCATGGCCTGCCGGGCGACCAGGTCGGTGACCTCCTCGCCGCGCTCGCCCTCGCCGGGCGCGAGCAGCAGGCCGACGCCGCTGGGGTGCTGGAAGACGGCCTCCTGGAGCACCCGCGGCGTGATGTCGCTGATCTGCGCGAGGTCCGCGATCGAGCGGCGGAACTGTACGTCCAGGTAGGAGGCGACGTCACCGGCCTGGAGGTCCATGTCGACCAGGACCACGCGGCGCCCCGCGGCCTGCGCGGCGAGCGCGAGTTGCACCGCGGTCAGCGTGGTGCCGACGCCGCCCTTGGCGCCGGCGACGGTGATCAGGTGGCCGCCGGGCCCTGCGGCCCGCGCCTCGCCCGAGCCGCCGAGGTGGCGCCGTACACCCACCGCCCACTGGGCCGCGGCCTGGGTGCGGGCGGCGAGTTCGTCGTACGAGGGGGGCAGGGCACAGATGCCGCGGGCGCCGGCGTCCATGGCCGCCGAGTACAGCGCGGGCCCGGCGTCCGCGGTCACCAGGACCACGCCGACCGCGGGGAAGCGCAGCGCGACCTCCCTGACCAGTTCGAGCGCGGGCAGCGGGCCGATGTGCTCGTGGACCAGGACCACCTCGGGCAGCTCTTCGATCGAGGCGCCGGCCAGGGCGGCGAGCGTGTCGACCAGCGCGGTCGAGTCGGCGAGCGCCGGGAACGGCTCGACGCCCGGGAGTTGGCTCAGCAGCCCGCCGAGCGCCCTGGCCAGCTCCGGGTCCGCGACCGTCGGGAGGATTCTGATCGTCATCCAGCCACCACCTCCAACTTCTCCTGGCCGCTACCGGTCGCCATCGAGGGTGTAGGTGCGGTCGCCCGGTGCGATGTCCGGTTCGCTGCCGGGCGCGATGAGGGCGAGCCGTACGTGGGAGGCGAAGGACTCCGCGTACGCGACGCGCTGGGCGTCGGCGGTGCCGAGGGCGAAGGTGATGGGCACCGCCTCGGTCTCGCGGCGCTTGCGGTCCCGGGCGTCGCCGTCCGAGTCCAGCGAGGTGAGCTTGCCGACGTCGATGACCCGGGCGCCGGCGACGATCACCTTGGAGACCGGCTTGGCGCCCTCGCGTTCGCCGTCGAAGGTGGCGAAGATGTTGACCCGCGCCCCGGGGTTGATCTTGCCGGCGACGCCGGTGGCCGCGTCGATCATGATGGCGATCTCCTGCTGCCCCGCCTTGAGCGCCGGCCGCTCGACGATCATGTCGGCCTGGAGCAGCGAGCCCTTCCGCAGCGGGGTGACGGCGATCTTGCCGCGGAGGTCTTCGAGGTCGGTGACGGCGGTGTCGGGCAGCCACCGCTCGGGCATCGAGACCTTCTCGAACGCGCCGGCGTCCAGCGCCTGGTAGGCCGGTACGTCGGACTTCAGCCGGTACGCGGTGGTCTCCGGGCCGACCTTGGACTCCACGTCGTTGATGACGGAGAGCACTCCGACGAACGCGCCGACGGCGCACAGGACCGACAGGACCAGGAGGATGACTCCGCGGCGCTGGCGTGCATTCATGAAGACCTGGGACCTCGTTCGGGGGCGGGGTGGCGGGGTCGGCCCCGGCCCGGGTGGGCGGGGTGCGCGGCCGGGTGGGCGGGGCGCGCGTGCTGGCCGGCCGCGGCGTGCCGCCCGGGGCTTAGGCGCACGGCTTCGGGGCCGTCGGGCGGGGTGTCCTGGCTGGTCAACGGGCAGCCAGCGCGGGTCGGGCGGGGGCGGTCAGGGCGCGGGGTTCCTCGTCGCGCAGCAGCGGCGCGGAGCAGAACGCGCAGCGGTCGCCGATGAGTTCGAGCCCGCACCAGTGGCACTCTTCCCTGCGGACGGAGGCGACGAGTTGGTAGAGGACGGTCGGGTCGGGGATGGCCGCGGCGAACTCGGTCACCCGCGAGGTGCCCCACCAGCGGGCCGACTCGGCCGGCAGCGGCACCTCCTGCACGCCGCTGACCCGCCAGGCGGCGGCGAGCGTCCCGGTGACCCACTCGGTGTGGGTCTGGCCACGGGCGACGGTGAGCTGGGTGGTGAAGCCGGGGGCGGGCGGCGGGTCGTCGCGGCCGACGGCCACCAGGTGCCGGGCCGGGTGGGTGAGCACGCCGAACTGTGCGCCGGGCACCCAGGACCGCAGGTGGGCGCCCATGCCGACGTGGACCCGGTCAAGGCGTGCGACGCTGGCCAGTTGAGCGCCGGCGTAGACGTAGTGGGTGAGCAGCCGGGCGGCGCAGGCCAGCACGCCGGGGCTGAAGTCGGCGACCGAGAGCTGCCGTAACTGGCGGGCCAGGACCGCAACGGCCAGCGGCGGCAGGTCGAGCGGGAGCAGGGCGATCCGGTCGCTCTCCAGGACCGCGCGCATCGTGTGCAGTCGGCGCACCAGCTCCGGCGGGGAGGCCGCCGGATAGAGCGCGATCAGATATCCCTGCTGGTCGAGGAGGGTGGCGAGGTCGGCGACGGCAGCTTCGAGCGGCTGGCTCTCGGGGGGCCGCAGCACGACCGCGGACGGGGTGAGCGCGTCCGGCGGCGGCAGCACCAACTCGGGGCCGGTGACGGCAATGGCGGTGGTCACGTCAGCTCCCGTCCACTCCGGGCCCCCGCCCTCCACGTCGGGCGCCGCGGTGGGCGCGGCACGCTCGTCACGGACCGGAACCGTCCGCTACTTCCCCGTACAGATGACTCAGCACTTTAGCCACGATTGCGGCGGCTGAGAACAGGTCACCGGGGTTATCACGGGGCTCGGCACCGGGAGTTCACGCGGGGCCGCCGCACCCGTCATGAACCGGCCTCCCCGGCCCCGGTACCCGCCGACCCTCCGACCCCGTGCCCGAGTCGGTCCCCGGGCCCGTGCGCGCCGACTCCGGGCCCCGGCACGAGTCGGCTGCCGGACCGTGCGAACCGGCCGTCAGGCCCGTACGAACTCGCCGTCGGGCGCCCGTACGCCACGGAGCGAACTCGACGCGCAAGGAACGGAGTTCAGCCACCGAAAGCGGATCGATCCAGCCGCCGCACGGTCCCGCGCACCAGCCCGCACGACGCTTCGAAAGCCGGCCGCACAGGTCGCGCACAGAGGTCGCACAGGGGACCGCGCAGGGCCCGCGACCTGCCCTTCCGGTCACCTCCCGAGGTGAACTGACCGGCAATCGGGGCTGCGCACACCCTTGACAAGGGCATTGGTCTGGACCAGTCTCACGCCAAGCGGTGGCCACCCTTCCCAAGCCCCTCCTCCCACACTTCCCCACGGAGGCAGTCGTGGACCGTGCACCACGTAGCAGGTACGACAGAGGCAGACGGTGGCCCACCGGCCGCAGGCGGATCAACCGGGGGCTGGCGTCAGCAGCCGCGTCCGCCCTCGCCGCCTCGGCGATCGTCGCGCTCGGCGGCAGCGGCGCCCAAGCCGCCGCCGAGCCCAACCTCATCCAGAACCCCGGCTTCGAGTCGGGGTTGAACGGCTGGACGTGTTCGGGCGGCAGCGGCAGCGCCGCCACCACCCCGGTGCACGCCGGCACCGGTTCGCTGAAGGCGCCCCCGGCCGGCGCCGCCCAGGCCCGCTGCTCGCAGACCGTCAGCGTGCTCCCCAACTCGGCGTACGAGCTGAGCGGCTGGGTGCAGGGCGGCTACGTCTACCTGGGCGCCAGCGGCACCGGCACCACGGACGTCTCCACCTGGAGCGCCTCGGCCTCCGACTGGAAGCAGCTCAGCACCAAGTTCACCACCGGACCGAACACCACATCGGTGACGGTCTACACGCACGGCTGGTACGGACAGCCCGCCTACCACGCGGACGACCTCCAGTTGAACGGCCCCGGCGGCGGCACGCCGGGCGAGGAGGTGCCGGCGGCGCCGGCCGGCCTCGCGGCGTCCGCGCCCACCTCGTCGTCGGTGACGCTGAACTGGAACCCGACCAAGGGTGCCAGCGGCTACAACGTCTACCAGGACGGCAAGAAGGTACAGGCGGTCACGGCCACCTCCACCACGGTGACCGGGCTCGCGGCCTCCACCGCGTACAAGTTCCAGGTGACCGCCACCAACTCGGCCGGTGAGTCGCCCAAGTCGGCCGAGGTCACCGGCACCACCACCGCGGGTGGCGGCGACGGCGGCGGCAGCGTGCCCAAGCACGCCGTGACCGGCTACTGGCAGAACTTCAACAACGGCGCCACCGTCCAGAAGATCAGCGACGTCCAGAGCCAGTACGACATCATCGCCGTCGCCTTCGCGGACGCCACCGGCACCCCGGGCACCGTCGACTTCAACCTGGACCCGGCGCTGAACTACAGCGAGGCCCAGTTCAAGGCCGACATCAAGGCCAAGCAGGCGGCCGGCAAGTCGGTCATCCTGTCGGTCGGCGGCGAGAAGGGCACGGTGTCGGTGAACAGCTCCGCCGCCGCGACCAACTTCGCGAACTCGCTGTACGCCCAGATGCAGGAGTTCGGCTTCGACGGCGTCGACATCGACCTGGAGAACGGGCTCAACCCGACGTACATGACCCAGGCGCTGCGGGCCCTGTCCGCCAAGGCCGGCCCCGACCTGGTCATCACGATGGCCCCGCAGACCATCGACATGCAGTCGACCTCCGGCGGCTACTTCCAGACGGCGCTGAACATCAAGGACATCCTGACCGTCGTCAACATGCAGTACTACAACAGCGGTTCGATGCTCGGCTGTGACGGCAACGTCTACTCGCAGGGCACCGTCGACTTCCTCACCGCGCTCGCCTGCATCCAGCTCCAGGGCGGCCTCAAGCCCTCGCAGGTCGGCCTCGGCCTGCCGGCGTCGACGCGCGGCGCGGGCGGCGGCTACGTCTCCCCGACCGTGGTGAACAACGCGCTGGACTGCCTGGCCAAGGGCACCAACTGCGGCCGGTTCAAGCCGTCCACCACGTACCCGGACATCCGCGGCGCGATGACCTGGTCCACCAACTGGGACGCCACGGCCGGCAACGCCTGGTCCAACGTGGTCGGCCCGCACGTGCACAACCTGCCATAACCCGTACGAGCCCACGGCCCGCCGCTCGGGCCGTGGGCGCGCCCAGCCCGGCGGGCTCTTCCCTGACGTCCGGGCGCCGGTCCCCACCGGCGCCACGCCGCACGGCACGCTCCGTGCGGCGTCCGCCGATCGGCCGTGGGGGGGGGGGGGCGCCGCCGCCGCGGGGGGGGGGGGGGGGGGGGGGGGGGGGCGGGGCCCCCCCCCCCGGCCGGGGGGGGGCGGGGGCGGGCGCCCCCCGCGCCCGGGGCG
>NZ_JBEHZD010000504.1:0-5693 GCF_040240285.1 Streptomyces sp. HSW2009
CCCCCCCCCCCCGCCCCCACCGCCGCCACCACCCCCCCGCCGCGGCGGCCCTGGCCGCGGCGGTGGGGCGCGCGGGGGCCTCGCGGGCCGGTTCGAGCAGATGGATCTGGTGCGCGTCGGCGACCCGCCACAGCTCGGGCCTGGCGGCGTCGATGAGCCGGTGGTCGGGGATCAGCCACTGCTGGTCGTACGGGCCGTGCGCGACCTTGACGGGCTGCGGGCAGCGGCCCCGTTCGCGGGCGAACTGGCCGGTGGAGCCGGGCTGGCCGGGCAGTTGGGCGACGGCCGTGTACGGCGTACGGGACCGGCTCGGCCGGAACAACTCGGCCAGGTCCGCCGCGCCCTCGGCCCGTAGCAGACGGTTCCAGCGGGCCGTCAGCGCGGCTGCGTCGGCGGCCATCACCCAGGAGCGGCCGAGTCGCAGCGGGGCCACTGACCACGGCATGACCTCCGCGAGCCCCGGCGCCCCGCTCTCCTCGGCGTCCGTCACCGCCACGGCAGCCCTCCCCGACCGTCTGTGCCTCCAGCATGTTAACCAGCCGACGGGGCCCGCCGGTGGCGCCGGTGCGGCGCCGCGGTGACGCACACGGCACGGGCACGGGGCCTGGCGGGCGGCGGTGTACGCGGCGGCGGCAATGTAGCGGGCGCCCGTCCCGCGCGCGCGTGCGCGTCCCTGCCGGTCGGTGTCGGTTCCCGTGCCAGGGGCTGGCCCCCGCGCGCGTGCACGTACGGGGGAGCGGGAGGCTGCGGGGCAGTTCGCCTGGGCCCGCCCCCGCGCGCGTACGCACCGTCAGTGCCACCGCGACGGTGGCCCAGTGGTTCACACGTCAGCCCCCGTGCGCGTGCGCGTACGGGGACGAGACACCCCGGCCCGACGCCGCGCGGCAGCCGGTTCCCGTCAGCCCCCGCGCGCGTGCGCGTACGGGGACGAGACGGCCCGGACGAGTCCCGTGCTCCGACCGGCCCTCCTACGCGTGCGCGTACCCGCGCGTCAGTGCGCCTCCAGGGTGACCGTGAAGGAGAAACGATCTCCTCGGTAGTGGATGCGGGCCACGTCCACCACGGCGCCGTCCGCGTCGTAGGTGACGCCCGTGTAGTACAGGATCGGGCTGAGCAGCGGCACCTCCAGCAGCCGGGCCGTCTCCGGGGCGGCGAGCCGGGCCTCGACCGTGTCGGTGATGCGGCTGATGCGGACGCCGAGCGCGTCGCGCAGCACCTTGGTCATCGGCCATCGGACCAGGTCGGCGGGGTCGAGCCGGTCGGCGATGTCGGGGCGCAGAAAATTGTGGGCCCAGTTGGTCGGCTCGCCGCTCTCCTCGTCGCAGCGCAGCCTGCGGTAGGCCATCGCATCGGTGCGGCCGGGGAAGTGCTCGGCGAGGTCGGCCGGCAGCGGCTCGGGGCCGTGGCCCAGCAGCGTGGTGCGTTCACCGGACTGCTGGGCCACGATCGCGTCCACCGAGCCGAGCAGCCGCACCGGGGCGCCCCGCTTGGCGTGCGGCTCGATGAACGTGCCGCGCCGTCGGTGCCGGCTGATCAGCCCCTCCGCCTCCAACTCCTTGAGCGCCTGCCGCATGGTGAGGACGCTGACGCCGTAGTGCTCGGCGAGCCGGTCCTCGGTCGGCAGCCGCAACGGCTCCTCAGGGCGGCGGCCCAGTATGGAGGCGCGCAACGACTGGGAGACCTGATACCAGAGCGGCAGCTTGCGGTTCAGGGCGAGCGAGTCGGGAGCGAAGGTGGTCACGAGGGCTCCGTACTACGACGACCGGAAATGGCGCTCCAGACCCTGCCACACATCGTCGTACCCGCTCTGCAAGTGGTCGGCGGTGAGCGCCTGCTGCGTGGTGGTGACGGGCCACCGGGTCTCGAACATGAAGGCAAGCCCGTTGTCGATCTTCTGCGGGGTGAGCTCGGCCACGCTCGCCTTGTCGAAGGTGGTCCGGTCCGGGCCGTGCGCCGACATCATGTTGTGCAGCGAGCCGCCACCGGGCACGAAGCCGCCCTGGCCGGCCTTCTTCGCGTCGTACGCGCCCTCGACCAGGCCCATGTACTCGCTCATCACGTTGCGGTGGAAGTACGGCGGGCGGAAGGTGTCCTCGCCGACCAGCCAGCGCGGCGCGAAGACGACGAAGTCCACGCCGGCCAGGCCCGGGGTGTCCGACGGCGAGGTGAGCACCGTGAAGATCGACGGGTCCGGGTGGTCGTAGCTGATCGAGCCGATGACGTTGAAGGTGTGCAGGTCGTAGACGTACGGCACGTGGTTGCCGTGCCAGGCGACGACGTCCAGCGGCGAGTGGTCGTAGGTCGCGGCCCACAGGTTGCCGCAGAACTTGTTCACCACCTGCGTGGGCTCTTCGCGCTCCTCGTACGCGGCGACCGGGGCGCGGAAGTCCCGCGGGTTGGCCAGGCCGTTGGCGCCGATCGGGCCGAGGTCGGGGAGGGTGAAGGGCTGGCCGTAGTTCTCGCACACGTACCCGCGGGCGGTCGCGTCCAGGAGCTCGACGCGGAACCGCACGCCGCGCGGGATGAGCGCGACCTCGCCCGGCTCGGCGCGCAGCAGGCCGAGTTCGGTGCGCAGTAGCAGGCCGCCGCTCTCCGGGACGATCAGGAACTCGCCGTCGGAGTCGCTGAACACCCGGTCGGTCATCGAGGTGTTGGCCGCGTACAGGTGGATCGCCATGCCGGTGCGCTGGGTGGCGTCGCCGTTGCCGCCCAGCGTCCACAGGCCGGTGAGGAAGTCGGTGCCGGGGGCCGGCTCGGGCATCGGGTCCCAGCGCAGCCGGTTCGGGTCGGGCGCCTGCTCGGCCTGGTCAGGGCCGGTGAACGGGGCGCTGCGCAGGGAGCCGTTGTCGATCCGGACGAACGGCGGGTGCGCGGCCGACGGACGGATGCGGTAGAGCCAGGAGCGGCGGTTGTTGCGCCGTGGCTCGGTGAAGGCGGTGCCGCTCAACTGCTCCGCGTACAGTCCCAGGGGGGCGCGTTGGGGCGAGTTGCGGCCGTGCGGGAGCGCCCCGGGCACTGCCTCGCTGGTGTGTTCGTTACCGAAGCCGGAACTGTAGGACAGTGCCTCGGCGACCTTCCTCGCTTGCTCGTTGCCCGTGCCGCTCATCGCGTGCTCCCACCATCGAGATCCACCATCGAAGAATTCCTATGCTTGACCATAGGAATGAGAACGTCTGCCGTCAATGCGCCCGGCGGCACCAGGTTCTCTGCTGAGCGGCTTGGCGCGTCCGATAGTCGGGCGTTGTGGCGTTGTGGCGTTGTGGCGTTGTGGCGTTGTGGCGTTGTCGCCGGGTCGCCGGGTCGCTGTGGTGCCGCGTGCCGCGTGCTGCATGCCGCGGGTGCTTCGGTGCGCGGGTACGCGTACGCGCGCGTGTGTGCGCTCGCGTACGTACGAGGCGGGGCGATGTTCGTGAGGCGCACCGCGCTGACCTGGGGTTTTGCTCTTATTGCTCGCTTGTAAAGGTCTTGTTAGCGCAAAGTCGTGCTGCCTAACGTCACCTCACCGCCACCGCGGCGGCGTCGTCCGCCACGCGCCGGCGGCGTTCAACGGCGAACGTGAGGTGTCCCTTGCTGACCATCCTCGGTTTCGTCATGATCGCGACCTTTCTGGTGCTGATCATGATGAAGAAGATGTCCCCCCTGGCGGCGCTGGTGCTCGTTCCCGCGCTGTTCTGCGTCCTGGTGGGGAAGGGGGCCCACCTCGGTACGTACGTGCTCGACGGCATCGGCGACCTGGCGCCCACCGCGGCCATGCTCATGTTCGCCATCATCTACTTCGGCGTGATGATCGACGTCGGGCTCTTCGATCCGTTCGTACGGGTCATCCTGCGGTTCTGCAAGGCCGATCCGGTGCGCGTGGTGGTCGGTACGGCCGTGCTCGCGGCGGTGGTCTCGCTGGACGGTGACGGCTCGACCACCTTCATGATCACCGTGTCGGCGATGCTGCCGCTCTACCGCCGGCTGAAGATGAGCGTGCTCGTCATGACCTGCGTGGCGGCCACCGCCAACGGCGTGATGAACACCGTGCCGTGGGGCGGCCCGACCGCCCGCGCCGCCACCGCGCTGGAACTCGACGCCGGCGACATCTTCGTACCGATGATCCCGGCGCTCGCCGTCGGCCTGCTCTTCGTCTTCCTCCTCGCCTATCTGCTCGGCCGCCGCGAACGCGCCAGGCTCGGGGTGCTGACGCTGACGGAGCGGGGCGCGGAGGACGGGGCGGAGCCCACGGTGGGGGCCGGGGTCGGCTCGGCGGACGGCGCGTACGAGGCGGCGGGTGCGGCTCGGGGGGGCGTGGCGGTCGCCGGAGGGGCCGGGGGTGTCGCGGGCCCGGCGCCTGACGGTGCGGGCTCCGCGTCGGACGGTGCGGACCCGGGCGGCGGCGCGGCGGGGGCGGCGGGTGGCGCGGGAGCCGATGCGCACGTGCTCGATCCCGCCCGGCCGACGCTGCGTCCGAAGCTGTACTGGTTCAACGCGGCCCTGACGGCGGCCCTGCTCACCCTGCTGATCATGCAGACCCTGCCGATACCGGTGCTCTTCCTGCTCGGCGCCGCCATCGCGCTCACGGTCAACTTCCCCGCCATGCCGGACCAGAAGGAACGTATCGCCGCACACGCCGAGAACGTGCTCAACGTCTCCGGCATGGTCTTCGCCGCGGCCGTCTTCACCGGGGTGCTCACCGGCACCGGGATGGTCGAGCACATGGCCCGCTGGCTGGTGGACGCCATCCCCGACGGACTCGGCCCGCACATGGCCCTGGTCACCGGCGTGCTGAGCATTCCGCTCACGTACTTCATGTCCAACGACGGCTTCTACTTCGGCATCGTGCCCATCCTCGCCGAGGCCGGCGCCGCGCACGGGGTGTCCGATCTGGAGATCGCCCGCGCCTCGCTGGTCGGCCAGTCGCTGCACATGTCGAGCCCGCTGGTGCCCGCCGTGTACGTGCTGGTCGGCATGGCCAAGGTGGAGTTCGGCGACCACACCCGGTACACGGTGAAATGGGCGGCGCTCACCGCACTGGTGGTGCTCGGGGCCGGACTGTTGTTCGGCATCATCTAGGCCATGACGGGGACGACGCCCGGTAGGGGCTGGCTACTGCGCCTGATCATCGCGTTCGCCTTCGCGCAGGGGGCGGTGAGCATGGCGCGGCCCGCCGTGTCCTACCGGGCGCTGGCGCTCGGTGCCGACGCCCGCGCGGTGGGCGTGATCGCCGGCGTGTACGCGCTGCTGCCGCTGCTCGCCGCGGTGCCGCTGGGGCGCCGTACCGACCACGGCAGGGCCGCCCCGCTGCTGCCCGTCGGGGTGTTGCTCATCGCGGGCGGCTGTGCGCTCAGCGGGCGGGCCGGGTCGCTGGCCGAGATGGCGGTGTGGAGCGGCGTGATGGGCCTGGGGCACCTGACCTTCGTCATCGGCGCCCAGGCCATCGTCGCCCGCCGCAGCACCCCCGACGAACAGGACCGCAACTTCGGCCACTTCACCATCGGCGCCTCCCTCGGCCAGCTCATCGGCCCGGGGGGGGGGGGGGGGGGGGGGGGGGGGGGGGGGGCGGCGCCCCCGGGCCGCCCCCCCCCCCCCCGCCGGGGGGGGGGGGGGGGGGGGGGGGGGGGGGGGGGGGGGGGCCCAAGGAGGAGTTCGCCGCGCTCGGGGTGCCGTTCGGCGAGCGCGGGCGGCTGACCGATGCGTGTTTGAGCGTGTTG
>NZ_JBEHZD010000505.1:0-5691 GCF_040240285.1 Streptomyces sp. HSW2009
GCGCCGACCCCATCCGGGTCGGCGCCCTCCGCCACAAGCATTCTTTATGTCAGAACTTCCAACTCTTCGGATTCAGCACCGTGCCCACGTCCTTGGCCTTGTTGATGGCGTCCACTCCGAAGTCCTGCGCCTTGTCCCCCATCCAGTCGGCCGCTTTCCCCGGGGCGTCCTTCACGTCGTCCCAGTGTTCGACGGTCTTGGCGCCCAGATAGACGGTGCCGAAGACGACAGTGGCACCGAGGGAGTACGGGCTGGGGTTGATGTTCGCGTACGTCAGCGAGGCATCGAAGCCAAATTCCGCAACGTCCGCCACATAGCTGGCCCCCTTCTCCCGGGTGCTGAAGTTGCCGTGGTCCCACGGCCAACCGTTGTGGTAGACCTTGTCGCCACTCCGGTAGGTGGCGAAGGTCCCGCCGATGATCGACGTCCCTCGGAGTACTCCCGAGACTTTTCCCGCGGTGGTGACTCCCCTGACGGCAGCCGAGGTCCGCCCTACGGCCGGCGTCTCGCCCCGCGCCTCAAGGTAGGACTTCTGCAAGACTCGCGTGAGCCTTGCTTGGGCGGCGCGGGTGACGTCTTGCCCGGAGTGGGTCTTCCCGCCAAAACTCTTGGCCAGAGTGTCGGAGCCCAAGGTGAAATCAATTGCCCTGTTAACACTCCAACCGTGCCACGTGGCATTCATAGCACCGAGCGTACGTAGCCCATCCCACCCTCGACCGATACGGTCGTCCACCGTGCCAGCGACAAAGGGTATACGGGAGAGCTGTTGATATCTTTGGCTTCCCCCAAAGATCATTGCCGCAACTTTCCCGGGAAGCCAGGTACCCGGAGCCGCAAGAGAGCGAGGAGTAGGGCTCCAGTCACGGATTGCCCTTGCCCTGCGAATGAGCGTACGGCTTCCGGTTGACCTTAGCTTTCGATATATACGATCCTGCCACTGCTGAACCACCGCACTATCGGAAAGATACTTAAACGCCGCATTCCCTCCCAAGATCTTAGTCATGGAAGCGGTGATGAGTGAGGTCTTTGTCGCTACACGAGCAAAACCCGTAACTTCGCTATATGCCTCAACGAACCTCATAACCGTTTCTTCATGAGGTTCCAGTCCCGTGATTTTCGCTAACGCCTTGGCCTCTAAGCGATGTATCCAATGATCGAGCGATTCATTATCCTGGCGACGGAATGATGCTGTCGCCTGATCATCGCTCGCGGCAACCGAGTTGGCCAGCAGTAGCCCATCCGGCCCAATGGGCCTCCCCACGTATCCCTTGAAGTCCGCGTCCGTGAATCCAGCCCAGCGCAACCCGGCTAGAGGGTCACCATCCTCAAGCCGGGCGACGGCCGCACGGGTACGCAAATCGGGGCCGGTCTCTGCCACCCACGAATTCATCGGCCGAAGCGGGGCCAATACATCGCTCACCCCGAGCGTTGCAGCCCGGGCAAATGCCTCTCGCAAAGCATCCGCAGTACCACCCTTACCATCAACGAGCTTCGCAAGCTGCTCTAAGTCTTGCGGATTTACGTTTCGCAACACCCCTCCAGCGGCGTCGATAAGAAATTTCGCCATTGGCATGCACAAAAAGAGTCGCCTTACTCCACTCCAGCATCTCTGAGTTCATCACGCCAGACTCCGGAGGAATCTCATCAGACGTAAGGCATGTCCCGCAAAGTGGCGTATGCGAACGCCAGTCGCCGGTCCAGCCAGCGCGCTTCTATCTCAATCTCTAAATGCATGTTGTAACCACCGTGGCCACATGAATACATAACAAACTCACCGTCCTCGGTTTCCCATTCAAGCTCACGCCCGCGCGAACTGGCACTACCGTCACCGCTCGACCGAAGCATGAAATCGAGCGTCGAATCCAAAGCAGCCACTGCTATCCCTTTGGCATCCTTCTTCGCCCATTTATTGCGCGCCACGATCACGGGGCGTCCTGGCTGATCGATACGCCACGTATGTCGGACCAGTCGATTGGTCGGGGGAATACGGCGGATGGCACCGATTACCTCGGACCGGCCATCACAGACGTGGTAGACCTGCTCCCCATCCCGTTCCAATGGATCACCGAGAGTACACAGTACGCGCTGAAACTCCGCATCTTCATAGACCACAGAGTTAAGCTCACCAAAATTAGTCGCGAAATACGCACACGGTGCAAAGGTCTGATCCTCGCCATCCCGACCTGGCACACGAATCGCCCGGACCCCTTGAACGACTTTCCTCTTATCTATTTTACTCTTTCGTTCGTCCATGCCGATCGTGAACTCACGCACCCCCCGCCAATCCACCATCGGCAGCGGCGGAACCTGCTCCTTCTGCTTACGCCTTCCAAATGCCATGACGCCCCCTTCGCAACTTCATAATTCAGCGCCCCGCGCTAAGCACTCTCTCCAACTGACCCTGAGCGCAACTTATCAGATAGCGGGACCATCCCTTAGCATGGCGTAAGCAAATGCAAGTCGCCGGTCCAGCCAGCGCGCTTCGATCTCGATCTCCAAACGCATATCATGACCACCAAAGCCGCACGATTTCATGACGAACTTACCTTCAGCGGTCCTCCACGCCAGTTCACGATCGCGCAAATAACTCCCGTCCTCGCTCGATCTGGCCAGGAACCCGACCGCCGACTCCAAGACAACCCATGCCATCTCTTTGAAATTATTCTGGGACCACTTATTACGCCCGAATATCACTGGCCGCCCCGGCTGTTCAATACGCCACGTATGCATAACGAAAGGGTTGATCGGCGGAATGCGGCGAATTAAGCCAATAGTCTCGCCCTGGGCGTCACGAACGCGATAGACTTTTTCGTCGCAGTCGAAGGGGCCATCGAGCGCGCATAGCAATTTCTGGAGCTCTGCGTCCTCATAGACCGCGGAACCCAAATCCTGATAGCTGCCTGTAGAGGAACTCGTGGGGAAATAAGCGCACGGCGCAAAGATCCACCCCCCACTCGCACGCTTGGGCACACGCACCGCCCATGCACCATAGGCCGGTTTCGCGCCCTTCGCCCTGCTATGCCATTCACACGTGCCGATCGTGAACCTTCGCACCTTTCGCCAATCCACCACCGGCAGCGGCGGAACCTGCCCCTTCCGCTTACGCCTCCCGAACATCACGCACCCCCGCGCATCGCTTCCCCCTCGAACGCAACCAACCGTAGTGGACCGACTACGACACGCCCCATGGCCCCTGCAACTTCCCGGCGGAACCCGGGGCCCGCCCCGCCCCGCCGGGGCACCCCGCACCGGCCAGAAAATCCGGCGGCCGATCCGATCCGGGCAACTACGCTCTCGTCATGGGTGTTCTGGTACGCGAGATGACCGAGGACGACATCGACGCCGTGGCCGCCGCGCGGGTGCGGGGGTGGCAGGTTGCCTACGTCGGGCTGGTGCCGCAGGCGTATCTGGATGCCATGAGCGTGGCGGAGGACGCGGTTCGGCGGCGGGAGTTCTTTTCGCGGGGGCTCGGGGACGTGGTGAACCTGGTGGCCGAGGAGCCGGGCGGGAGTGACGGCGCGGGGAGTCAGGTCGTGGGGTGGGCCTGTTTCGGGCCCTATCGGGAGAAGGACCTGCCGAGCGGGGACGCCGAGTTGTACGCGCTCTACGTCCGTCCCGAGCGGTTCGGTGCGGGCATCGGGCACGCGTTGCTCAGCGAAACGCTGCGGCGGCTGACGGAACGCGGGTTCCCGCGCGTACGGCTGTGGGTCGTACGGGGCAACGGGCGGGCCGAGCGCTTCTACGCCCGGGCCGGGTTCGCCCCCGACGGAGGTGCAGAGTCCTTCGACGTGGAGGGCGTGGCGGTACCCGAGGTGCGCTACGCACGCACCCTGCCGCCCTCCCCCACCGTCACACCCAACCCGTCCAGCCCGCCCGCCTCATCGGCCTGACCTGACCTGCAACCCCTGCCCGGCCCGCCCACCTCACCCGTACTGCACTGCTCGTCCCGCCCGTCCGCCTCACCCCTACCGCTCGCCCCGCCCGTCCCACACGCCCCGCCCCCGCCGTGGGCCCCGCCCAGTTGGCCCCGCTCCCCACCCGGATTCCCCCACGCGGCCACCCGCCGCCCCGCCGTCGCACAGCACCCAGCCGGGGCAGGCCCCCACCCCACCGCGACGTGGCGCACCAACCCGCAGGACCCCGCCCCACCACGGCATGGCGCGCCAACCCCCAGGACCCTGCGCCCGCCGTCGCGCAGCGCCCCCAACCCGCACCGGCCCCCGCCAGGCACCCCACGCCCCGCCCCCGCCCCACCGACCCACCGACCACCCGCACCCCACCCCCGCCCAGCCCAACCCAACAACCCCAACAACCGCGCCCCCACTAAGGCTTGGGCCGCGGGCGGTGGTCTGGGCGGGGGGAGCCGGGGCGGGGGTCGCGGCGGGCGATGCCGCCGGCTCGGGGGCCTTCGGGGCGGGGGACGACGCCACCGCGCGCGCCGTCCCGTCGTCCGTCGGCGCGGCCACCGCCGCTCGCCGCCGGGGCCTTGCCCGCCAGTTGGGCCAGGGCCGTGTCCGCCTCCGGGCGTAACCGTTCGTGTTCGCGCGCCGCCGCGAGGATCGGGGCCGCCCGGCGGTCGCCCAGCGTGCCGAGCCCGACCACGCAGGCGCGGGCGATCGGCCAGTAGTGGTCGCGTTCGGCGAGCAGCCGGCGCAACGTGGTGACCAGCGCGGGCACCGACTCCGGGGCCCGCAACTCCACCAGCAGCCGGATCGGGTGCAGCGCGTACGCCGTCCGCAGCGGATTGGTCGCCAGCACCGCCGCCGCCCGGGCGGTGCGCGGGTCGCCGAGCCTGGCGAGCGCCCGGGCCGCGGTGGCGCAGTGCGCCGGGTCTCGGTAGTTCAGCAGCATCACCAGCGGTTCGAAGGCCCGCCGGTCGCCCGCGCAGCCCAGTGCGAAGGCCGCGGTCTCCCGGGCGCACAGCGGCTGCCCGTTGGCCACCAGCACCCGGGCCAACTCCTCGCGTGCGGCGGGGGTGTTCTGGCGTACGAGAGCGAGGAGGTTCTCGTACGCGGCGTAGTCGGCCGATGTCGTCAGCGCGGCCCGTGCCCGGGCCGCCAGTTCGCGGAGTTCTTCTTCCATCTCCCGCCTCCCCTTGCGCTTGCCCTTGACCTTGCCCGTGCCGCCGCGGCCATCCGCGCCCCGGCCGGCACGCGTTCTCGTACTCCGTGCGTCGCCACACGGCCCGATTCCGAACTGTCCGTATCCGTGCTGTCCGTACCTGTGCTGTCCGTATCCGTGCTGTACGTATCCGTGCTGTACGCACCTGAGCTATCTGTACCTGGGCTGCCCGTATCCGAGTTGCTCGGTTCTGGGCTCCTTGCTGCCGGGTCGTCCGTTCCTGCGCTTGTCGCTTCTCCGCTGTCCCTTCCCGTGCCGGTCGCTTCCGAGCTGTCCGTATCCGCCTCGTCCCACTCCGTGTCGTACGTCTGCCTTACCTCACCGCAGGTACTCGCTCCACCCGCAGGCACTCGCCCCACCGCACGTACTCACTGCGCCGCATGCACGCACCGCACCGCACGTACGCGCCGTACCCACCCCGTCCGTGTCCCGCCCGCACCGGCCCCGCTCCGTCGCGCCCACGCGCCACCCGCTTTATGCCCGCCCCTACCCCCGGGGGGGGGGGGGGCGCCCCCCCCCCCCCCGCGGGGGGGGGGGCGCCCCGCGGGCGCCGGGGGGGCGGGGCCCGCG
>NZ_JBEHZD010000506.1:0-5667 GCF_040240285.1 Streptomyces sp. HSW2009
GGGGCGGGGGGGGCCCGGGGGGGGGGGGGGGGGGCCCCACCCCGCCACCCCCCCCCCCCCCCCCCCCCCCCGCACCCCCCCCCCCCCCCCCGCCCCCCCCGGGGCGCGAGGTGCCCCCCGCCCCGGCCGGCCACCCCACCGCCCACGCCTTCACCCGCCTCCCGCGCTTCCCCGACCCCACCGCCCGCGCCGAACCCGGCTCGCTGCTCGCGCCGCTGCCCGGCACGGTCCTGCGGCTGGCGGGCATGGCGGTGGGTGATGCCGTACGGGCCGGGCAACCGCTGCTCTGGCTTGAGGCGATGAAGATGGAGCACCAGATCAGCGCCCCCGCCGCCGGCACCCTCACCGAACTCCCCGTCGCGGTGGGCCAACGGGTGGACGTCAGCACCCTGCTGGCGGTCGTCACGGCCCCCGACTGACCCCGCGCACCGTGACTGACCGCGCACCGTGACCGACCGCGCGCACGCCGACCGACCACCGTACGCACCTTCGGCCGGCCGGCCGCCACCCGCCCCGGGCCGACCGCCGCGCACTCCGACCAGCCACCGCGTACCACTGACCGAGCCCGTGCACCCGACCGAGCCCGCGCACCCCGACCCACCGACCTGGGCCGGCCCCCGTGCACAATCCCGGGAGCCGGCCGGACGACTGGCAGGACCCGCGCCGAGGAGGACGCCATGCCCCACGCCCTGATCGAGTCCGAGGAACACCGCGCGCTGCGCTCCGCGGTCGCCGCGCTCGGTGCGCGGTACGGCCGCCCGTACCTGGACGGCGTCGTACGCGCCGGCGCCTACCCCGACGAACTCTGGTCCGAGGCCGGCAAGTTGGGCTACCTCGGCGTCAACCTGCCGGCGGAGTACGGCGGCGGGGGCGCCGGCATCACCGAACTCGCCCTCGTCCTTGAGGAGCTCGGCGCCGCCGGCTGCCCGCTGCTGATGATGGTGGTCTCGCCGGCGATCTGCGGCACGGTCATCGCCAGGTTCGGCACCGACGAGCAGCGGCGGGCCTGGCTGCCCGGGCTCGCCACCGGCTCGCGCACGATGGCCTTCGGCATCACCGAGCCCGACGCGGGTTCCAACGCGCACCGCATCACCACCACCGCCCGCAGGGACGGCGCGGACTGGGTGCTCACCGGCCGGAAGGTCTTCATCTCCGGGGTGGACCGCGCCGACGCCACGCTGATCGTCGGCCGCACCGAGGACGCCCGCACCGGCAGCCTCAAGCCCTGCCTGTTCATCGTGCCGCGGGACACCCCGGGCTTCGCGTACCGGCCCATCCCGATGGAGGTGGCGGCGGCGGAGAAGCAGTTCGAACTGACCCTGGACGAGGTGCGGCTGCCGGCCGCCGCGCTGGTCGGCGACGAGGACGCGGGGCTGCGCCAACTCTTCGCCGGGCTCAACCCGGAACGCATCATGACCGCCGCGTTCGGCCTCGGCATGGGCAGGTTCGCACTGTCCCGGGCCGTCGAGTACGCGGGGTCCCGCCAGGTCTGGCAGACCCCGATCGGCGCCCACCAGGCCATCGCCCACCCGCTGGCCCAGTCCCACATCGAACTCGAACTCGCCCGGCTGATGATGCAGAAGGCGGCACACCTCTACGACACGGGCGAGGACCGGGCGGCGGGCGAGGCCGCCAACATGGCCAAGTACGCGGCCGGCGAGGCGACCGTGAACGCCGTCGACCGCGCCGTACACACCCTCGGCGGCAACGGCCTGGCCTCGGAGTACGGGCTCGCCTCACTGGTCACGGCGGCCCGAGTGGTACGCATAGCCCCGGTCAGCCGCGAGATGATCCTCAACTACATCTCCCACGCGTCACTCGGCCTCCCCAAGTCGTACTGACGCCCGGCCCGGGCCCGCTGCGTCGGCCCTCCGTACGGGCCCCCGTGCCAGCGGCCCGTACGAGCCCCAGCAGTAGCAGCAGTAGCAGTAGCAACAACAGCAACATCAGGACCAGCAACAGCAATAAGAAGACCAGCAACAGCAACTCTCGAACCAGGAAGGAGGCCGGCGGACCGATGACCGAGACATCCGATGGCCACCGGCCGGCGGGGCCGAACGAGGAGCGCCCGGCACCGCTCGTACGGCGCGGCCACGACCGCGGCATCACCACCCTCACCCTCGACTCGCCGCACAACCGCAACGCGCTCTCGTCCCGCCTGGTGACGGAGTTGCTCGCGGGCCTGACGGCAGCCGCTGCCGACCCGGCGGCCCGGGCCGTACTCATCGACCACACGGGCAACACGTTCTGCGCCGGCGCCGACCTGACCGAGGCGACGTCGGCAGCGCCGAAGGGGCCCGCGGCCCCGACCCCCGCCGCCACCGACCCCGTACCGCGCGGCCCGCAGGCCATCGTCCACCTGATGCGCGCCGTCGTGGAGTTGCCGCTGCCCGTGGTGGCCCGGGTGCGCGGACACGTACGGGCCGGCGGGCTCGGCCTGCTCGGTGCGTGTGACGTCGCGGTGGCCGGGCCGGCGGCCAGCTTCGCCTTCACCGAGGCCAGGCTCGGCCTCGCGCCGGCCGTCATCTCGCTGCCGCTGCTGCCCAGGCTCGACCCGCGGGCGGCCGGCCGCTACTACCTCACCGGCGAGCGGTTCGACGCGGCCGAGGCCGCCAGGATCGGCCTGATCACCCTGGCCGGCGACCCGGAACGGGCGCTCGAACCGATCCTGGACGGGCTGCGCCGCGGCGCGCCACAGGGCCTGGCCGCGGCGAAGCGGCTGGCCACGGCCGAGGTGCGGCGCGCCTTCGACCGGGACGCCGCGGCCCTGGTCGCCGAGTCGGCACGGCTCTTCGCGTCGGCCGAGGCCCGCGAAGGAATGACCGCCTTTCTGGAACGCCGTGACCCGATATGGCCATCTACCCGTACCGAACGGGTGGCGTCGGCCGCCCCCAGTACCGCGGAGGCCCCCCGTTGACCACCCGCCCAGCCCTGCGCGACCCCAAGCAGGACCGCAGCCGTGCCACCCGGCAGCGGCTGCTCGAAGCCGCCATCTGCTGTCTCGCCGAACACGGCTGGGCCGGCTCGACCGTCGCGGTGGTCGCCGAGCGGGCCGGCGTCTCCCGGGGCGCCGCGCAGCACCACTTCCCGACCCGCGAGGACCTGTTCACGGCCGCCGTCGAGCAGGTCGCTGAGGAGCGCACGGCCGCGCTGCGCTCGCTGCTGCCGGCCGCGGCCGACCCGCCCGAGCGGGACGGCCCCGAGCGGACGCACGCCGTGGTGGACGCCCTGATCAGCCTGTACACCGGGCCGCTGTTCCGGGCCGCGCTGCAACTGTGGGTGGCGGCCTCCAACGAGCCGCAACTCGGCTCCCGGGTGCAGGCGCTCGAAGCCCGCATCGGCCGCGAGACGCACCGCATGGCGATCGAACTCCTCGGCGCCGACGAGCGCGTCCCCGGCGTCCGCGAAACGGTGCAGGGCATGCTCGACATGGCCCGCGGCCTCGGCCTCGCCAACCTCCTCACGGACGACGCCCCCCGCCGCGAACGCGTGGTCACCCAGTGGGCGAGACTGATCCACGAGGTGCTGGCACGGGGCTGACGCGGGGTCGACACGCACGGTCCCCCGGGCGAGAGGGGCGCACGACGTGCAGGACGACAGGCAGGGCGGCAGACGGGCCGACGGGTCCCACGGCGGACGGGCCGACGGGTCGTACGACGGGTCGTACGGCGCGTCGTACGAAGCCCAGCGCGAGGACCATCGCGAAGCCCATCGCGAGGACCAGCCCGACGGCCGGCCGGAGCCGCAGCCGGAACCGGAGCCGCAACCGGAGTCCCAGGGCGGAGCCCAGGACCAACCGCGACCCGGACCGCAGCCGCAGCCGCAGGGCGAAACCCTGGGCGATTCCCAGGGCGAGACGCGGGGCGCCACCCGGGCCGTGCCGGTGGTCGGCGCCGGACGCGTCCCGGCCGGTGCGCTGCCGCGGCGGTCGGCCGGGACCTGGCTGCGGACCCTGCTCGGCGACCTCGTCGCCCTGCTGGCGCGCCGCCCGGTCGCCCTGGCCGGCGCGAGCCACGCGATACGGCACTCCGCCGACGCACGGCAGGCCATCTACCTGGTCACGGCGGCCGACCTGGTCTCCAGCGTCGTCGTGGACGCGATGATCCCGGCTGCCTATCGGCTGTTGCACATCGCCTGGGTGGTCTGCTCGCTCGTCCTGACCGCGGGCTGCTGCGCGATGACCGCCCGCGCCCCGCACCTCATCGACGCCGACACGCTCCACCTGCGCACCGGCCCCTTCCGCACGCTCGCCGTCCCGCTCGCGCGCATCGCGTCCGTGCGTCCCGCCCACGGCCTGACCCCGAGCCACGGCCTGCGCCGCTCCCTGGACCGGCCCGACGCGGTCGCCTGCTCCGTCAGCAGCGCCACCACCATGGCCGTCGAACTCGCCGAACCCCTCCCCGTACGGTTCCGCAAGGGCGAACCGGTGCTGGCGCGGCACGTGTACTTCGCGGCCGACCAACCCGCCGAGGCCGCGCGCCTCATCCGCAACGCCCTCCCGGCGGCCGAACCGCGGTAACACCCGCGCCCGGGCGGGGCCGTCCCCCGAGGTGAGGCCGCCCCCGGGGCGGGGCTGTCCCCTACACCCCTCCTACGTCGTATGAGCTCTTCTACGACGCATGGGCCTTCTACGTTGCATGGGGCTTGTACGCCGTATGCCTACGGTTTGGCCGGAGTTCGCCCTAGGCGGCGTCCCTACGGTTCCTTAACATCTCGCTCGGTTGGCATGCGCATGCCGCTCAGATCACATGCGCCTCTGTCGAACCGCTGCACCGTTCCAGATCGCTCCAGATCGTTCCTGGGCATCGGCGGGTCGCCGTTTCGTACGCGTACGTCCCCAGTTCCGCGGTGATCCCTGCGTGCCCGCAGCAAGTGCCCATCCCCAAGGCAGACGATTGGACTTCCCATGCATCCCGGCATTCTCGCGACCGGCGCCGTAGTGGGCCTGTTCTCCGCGACGCTCTCGCCGCAGAGCCCGTCCGCGATCATCAACCCGCCCGACGACAAGATCGTCATCGAACTCGCGACGGTCAACGGCTCCGGCTGCCCGAAGGGCTCGGCCGAAGTGGCGGTCTCCCCGGACAACACCGCGTTCACCGTCACCTACAGCAAGTACCTGGCCAGAGTCGGCGGTGACTCCGACCCGACCGAGTTCCGCAAGAACTGCCAGCTCAGCCTGATCGTGTACGTCCCCAGCGGCTTCACCTACGCGATCGCCAGCGCCGACTACCGCGGCTACACCTCGCTGCAACCCGGCGCCACCGGCCAGGAGAAGGCGTCGTACTACTTCCAGGGCTCCCCGGACACGGCCGCCATCAGCCACAACTTCAAGGGCCCGCAGAACGACAACTGGCAGGCCACCGACGAGACCGACTGGGGCCAACTGGTCTGGGCCCCCTGCGGAGCGCGCCGCAACTTCAACATCAACACCGAACTCCGCGTGAACGCCGGCACGTCGGACCCGAAGAAGACCAGCTTCATGACGATGGACTCGACGGACACCGACATCAACACGGTCTACCGGCTGGCCTGGAAGCAGTGCCCGAAGCCGTGACCCGCGCCCCGCACCGACGCCCCGCCTGACCAACCACCCCGCCCGGCCGAAGGGGACGCCCTCCGGCCGGGCGGGGCGGCGCGTTCCCCGCCCGCCCCGCCGCCCCCCCCCCC
>NZ_JBEHZD010000507.1:0-5665 GCF_040240285.1 Streptomyces sp. HSW2009
GCGGCGGGCCCGGCGGTCTGTGCACGGGCCGGCGGCGCGCGCCGCCCAAACGGATCGGCCGCCCCGGCAGACCGACCGCCCCGGCGGTCCGGCGCGCAGGCAGTCCGGCGCGCAGGCAGCCCCGTGTCACGTTCGCCCGCCGGCGGCTGTGACAGCGCTGTTACGCAGTTTTCCGGCCCGTACGGCAACCACCGCGCCGGCGACGCGCTCTATCCCGTCGACAGCCAGCGCACGGAGGAACCGCCATGTTCGACGCCACCCGCTCATACCGCCGCCTTTCCCCGCAGAGCCGTCGGACCGTCGCCCTCGCCGGCACCGCCGCGCTCGCTGCCGCCGCGCTCACCGCCTGTTCCAGCGCGGGCGCGGACGCGAAGTCCGACAAGCCGGCCAACGTCGCCGTCAACCTCAGCGGCACCAAGGTCCCGGCCGGCCAGCAGGTCAAGGTCACGGCCCAGAACGGCGAGCTGACCGATGTGACGGTCGCCGACGCCAAGGGCACCAAGCTGACCGGGAAGCTCGCCAAGGACGGCACCTCCTGGACCTCGGACCGGGTGACGGCGCCGAGCGCCGCGTACACCGTCACCGCGCACTCCAAGGGCACCGGCGGGGCCGAGGCGACGAAGACCGCCACCTTCCGCACGGTCGCCGCGGGCAAGGTCAACAAGTTGGACTGGCGGCCCGGCACGGGCGGCACGGTCGGCGTCGCCCAGCCGATATCGATCGTCTTCGACCATCCCGTACAGAACAAGGCCGCGGTCGAGAAGCAGCTCAAGGTGACGACGTCGAACAACACCGAGGGCTCGTGGGGCTGGATGCAGGACTGGTCGGGCAAGGACCGGGTGGACTGGCGGCCCAAGGAGTACTGGCAGCCGGGCACCAAGGTGAAGCTCGCGGCCCAGCTCGCCGGCGTCGACTCGGGCTCGACCGGTGGCTACTTCGTCCGCGACTACGCGACGGACTTCACCATCGGCCCGCGCCAGGTGGTCAGCGTGGACCTGGACAACCACCAGCTCACCCTCACCCGGGACGGCCAGCAGGTGCGCACCATTCCGGTCTCCGGCGGCACGCCCGGCGGCGACAAGGCGTCCTGGCGCGGCACCACGGTGCTGATGTCCAAGGAGGGCACCATCAACATGAACTCCGAGACGGTGGGCCTCGGCAACTCGTACAACAAGATGGTCGACTACTCGATGCGGCTGAGCTGGTCGGGCACGTACGCGCACGCCGCGCCGTGGAACGCCGGCTACTTCGGCCGGGCCAACCACAGCTCGGGCTGCATCGGGATGAGCGACGCGGACGCCGCCACGCTCTACCGCGAGGTGCGGGTGGGTGACCCGTTCGAGATCAAGGGCCAGGAGACCAAGGGGCTGATCGCGCCCAACAACGGCTTCGGCGAGTGGAACCTGAGCTGGAGCGACTGGCAGGCCAAGAGCGCACTGCGCGGCTGACCCGCGGCGGTCGGGGCCGGTCGGGGCGAGTCCGGGTGGGTCCGGGTGGGGCAGCCGGGGTTCCGGCCGGTGGGGAACCTTCAGTCAACGCCGACCCACACCGACCACACCCCACACCCCACATCCACCACACCGCGCGCCACCCCACCCAACCCACCTCGTCCCACCCCGCACCACCCGTCCCGGTCCGCCCCGCGCGGGCGGGCCCGGGGGGGGGGGGGGGGCCGCCCCGCCGGGGGGCCCCCCCCCGCCCGGGGGGGGGGGCGCCCCCGCGGCCCCCCCCCCCCCCGCCCCCCCCCCCCCCCCGCGCCCCCCCCCCCCCCCCCCCCCCCCCCCCCCCCCCCCCCCCCCCGCCCCCCCGGGGGGGGGGCGGCCGCGGGGGGGGGGGCCGGGGGCGCGCGGCCCCCCCCCGGGCGCCGTCGCGTCGTACGGCCGCCACGTCGCACAACCGCCACGTCGCCCAGCCGTCACGTCGTACGCCGGAACCGGCCGGTCCGTCTGTCCCCTCGGCCCCACGGCCGGGACCGCGCACCGCACTCCGTACCGCACTCCACATCACTCACTGCGTAGCGCCCCCTCCGTCCCCGCACGGCATTTCACGCACAGATCAGGACAGATTCGGACAGAATTTCGATACGTGACGGGCTTGGGCGGCCCGGTGGGCAACCTCGATGATCGCCAGGGCATCTCACTGCATGCCAGGGTGGCCTTCAGGTGGCTACCGAGGAACGACACGGGGCCACTCAGGTGCACAACATCGCCCACAAGGGGATAGCGCGACGGTCGGCGCTGGCCGGCATCGCCGCGGTCACCGCGGCTGCCGCCGCCGGGTGCGCGGGCGGTGGCTCCGGCACGCCACGGCCCGTCCGCACCCCGGTCCGGGCCGTGGACCCGAGTGCGACCGACGCCTACACCCCGGCCGGCCGGCCGCTGCTGCTCCAGGTCATGGCACACCCGGACGACGACCTGTACTTCATGAACCCGGACGCGGAGCAGTTGGTGCGCGCGGGGGTGCCGGTGGTGTCGGTCTACGTCACCGCGGGCGAGGCGATCGGCAAGAACTGGGTGCCCGGCATGGACCGGCCCGTGCTCGACAAGGCCGCCTACTCCGCCGCCCGGCACCAGGGCCTGCGGCAGGCGTACGCCACCATGATCGGCGTCGACACGTTCGCGACCTGGCAGACCTCGGTGATCGACCTGCCCGGCGGGGTGCGGGCCGAGAGCGACGTCCTCGTGCACGGCCGGCACCGAATCCAGTTGGTCTTCCTCAACCTGGCGATGCTCTCGCCGGGGCGGGTGCGGCTGCCCGCGCTGTGGTCCAAGTCCGGCGCGGTCATGCAGACCCTGGTGGCCACCGGGTCGCCGTGCCGGACGGTGAGCCGCTACCACCACGACACCCTGGTCGACGCGCTCGCCGCGATCATGACCGAGTGCCGGCCGACGGTGATCCACACCATGGACCCGGACCCGGAGTTCCAGACCCACGACGCCGACCACCCCAAGGACAACGACTACGGCTCCTGCTCCGACCACCGCGACCACACCCCGACCGCGCTGTTCACCTGGAAGGCGATGTCCCAGTGGGTGGCCGACACCACCCGGCGCGACCACCGCGCACCGCGCTTCACCACCCTCGCCTTCCGCGGCTACTACAACCAGCGCTGGCCGCACAACCTGCCGCCCGGCGTCGTCCAGCGCAAGCTGCGCCTGGTGGACGCCTACGGCGGCGACCCGCGCTGGGAGTGCGGCAACCCGGCCGGCTGCGGTGACTACGGCCAGGGCCAGGGCCGTTCGCTGCGCAGCCGCAAGGGCTGGGTCCGCTCCACCCACCACCGCTACCCGGGCCCCCAGGTCGCGGTGCGCACCGATGCGGCGGGCCGGCTTGAGGCGTACGGCGTGCTCGGTCTCCAGGCCGCGCGCTGGCGCGAGACAGCGCCGGGCAGCGGGCGCTGGGCGGCGCCGCAGAACCTCGGCGGCGGGCCGCTCGCGCCGGCGTTGGCGCAGGTCACCGATGCCGCGGGCCGGGTGGTGCTGTTCGGGCTGCGGTTCACCCACCTGGAAGGGCAGGGCGGCGGCAACGTACGGGAGCTGGTGGCGCTCGAACAGCGCACGCCCGGTGGCGCCTGGCGTCCCTGGCGCCGTCTCGGCACCCCGGAGCAGCGGCCGGTGCGGGGCCGGCGGGTCGGTACGCCGGTGGCCCTGGCCACGCCCGACGGCCGGGTGCACTTGTTCGCCCGGACGGCGGCCAAGGGCCTGGCGACCCGGGTGCGGGCGGCGGACGGGGCCTGGGGGCCGTGGCAGGACCTGGGCGGCAACGGCGTACAGGACGGGCTGTCCGCGGTGGTGGACCGACAGCAGCGGGTGCACGTGTTCGCCGCCGGGCACGACTCCGTGCACCACTGGACGCAGGACGCGCCGGGCGGCCCTGTCTACTTCCAGCCGCTGACCGGGCTGCCGCAACCCAGCCACCCGCCGGGCGTGGCACTGGCCCCGGACGGCACGCTGGCCCTGGTCTACCGGGCGCCGGCCGCGCCGAGCCCGCTCGCGTACCGGCTGGCGACGGCGACCGGTGACGACGGGCCGCGGGCCGCCATCGACGGGCGGGAACTGCACAGCACCGCGCTGCGGCACTTCGACGGGTACGGGCCGATAGCGGCACTGACCGTGGCCGGGCGGCGCGGCACGGACGCCGTGCTGCTGGTCGGGCGGGCCGAGGACGGTCGGATGCAGGTGCAGAAGGGGCTGGCGGCCGGCGCGGTGCCGCACCGGGCACCCATCGGCCTGCTGCCGGTGGGGGCGAGTGCGCTGGTGACGGGTGCGGATCAGCAGGTGTGCGTCGTCGGCATGGGGGCAGGCGCCGCGCCGTGGGTCTGGCAGCCCCATCCGACATCGGACGTATGACATCCGGACCGGCTGCGGCGAGCTGGGCTCCTGGCATGTCAGCATGCCCGGAATGGTCGCCGTCCCCGGCGGCCCGGGCTCCGAGGAGGGGAAGACGATATGCGCGACGCCGACCGAGGCGATGTCGATGGCGGGGTGACCCACCACCAGCGGTCGGCGCCCAGACTCTATGTGCTCGACGCGCTGCGCCTGATCGCCGCCCTGATGGTGGTGCTCTTCCACTACGTGGCGCTGTACGGCGGCTGGGAGAACAACCCGCGGGCCGTCTTCCCCTCCCTGCACGCCTACGCCCGCTACGGCTGGCTGGGCGTCGAGGTCTTCTTCCTCATCAGCGGGTTCGTCATCTGCATGAGCACCTGGGGGCGCTCGCTGGGTGACTTCGTGGTCTCCCGGGTCTCCCGCATCTACCCGGCGTACTGGGTCGCAGTCCTGCTGACGGCGCTGGTGGTCACGGTGTGGCCGCAGGTGCGCCAAGTGGACAGCTGGGACCAGGTGTTCACCAATCTGACCATGCTTCAGCAGGGCCTGGGCGTCTCGGACGTGGACGGCGTGTACTGGACGCTGTTCATCGAGTTGAAGTTCTACGCGTTGTTCGCGGTGGTGGTGGCCACCGGGGTGACGTACCGCAAGTGCGTGATGTTCTGCGGGATCTGGACCGCCGCTGCGGTGATCGCCCCGACGGCCGACAACACCCTGCTCGACATGTGGGCGATGCCGCTCTACTCGCCGTACTTCGTCGCCGGCATCGCCTTCTACCTGATGCACAGGTTCCGGCCCACCGCACTGCTGTGGGGCATCGTGCTGGTGTCGCTGCTCCTCGCCCACCACCACCTCGGCGAGCGCATCGGGGACAACCTGGCCGGCGCCAAGCAACCCGTCGCGCACTGGCCGGCCCATCTGATCGTGACGTTGGCCTTCGCCGTGCTGGCGCTGATCGCGCTGGGTGCGCTTGACCGGGTGCAGTGGCGGTGGCTGGCGACGGCGGGGGCGCTGACGTACCCGCTGTACCTGGTGCACATGTACATCGGCCTGACGATGATCCACTGGCTGCGCGGGCTGCTGCCGGCGCCCTACCTCGTCCTGCTGGTGGTGGGGGTGATGCTGGTGGCCGCCTGGCTGTTGCACCGCTGTGTGGAGCGCCCGCTGGGTTCCTGGCTGCGCGGGGCGCTGCGGCGCGGCATCGACGACATGCGCCGCTACTCGGGGCCGCGGGCCGGTTCGGGCGGCGCAGGTGGCGAAGGCGGCGAAGGCGGTCCGGCCGGTGGTCGTACGGAGCCCGCCGCGGTGGCCGACGCCACCGGGCCCGTGCCCGCAGC
>NZ_JBEHZD010000508.1:0-5641 GCF_040240285.1 Streptomyces sp. HSW2009
ATCCCAGACAGGGATGACCGCCCCGCGGTTCGTCGTGGATGATGGAGGGAGCTGTCTAGCTGGGGGAGGTTTCAGGGTGGCGTTCCAACCGTGGCAGGGCGGGCAGCCGGCCCAGCCGACGAACAACTCACCGGCGATGCGGGCCTCGCACGCCGACCGGGAGCGCGCGGTCGACGTGCTCAAGGCGGGCTTCGCCGAGGGGCGGCTGCCGCAGCCGGAGTACGAGCAGCGCATCACCCGGGCCTATCAGGCGCAGACGTACGGTGAACTCCAGGTACTGGTAGGGGACTTGCCGCAGGGTCCGGTCCCGCAGGTGCAGTTCACGCCGCGGCCGGTGGCCCCGGCCGTGCCGCAGACGTTCCTGCCGGTGCCGCCGCGGACCAACAGCAGCGCGACGGGGGCCCTGGTCTGCGGCATCCTCGGCACCATGGTCGGCATCACCGCGATTCCGGCGGTGGTCCTGGGCCACAAGGCGCGTGCGGAGATCCGGCGCAGCGGCGAGCAGGGTGACGGGATGGCGGTCGCCGGGTTGGTGCTCGGCTATCTGGTGATCGGCTTCGTGGCGCTGCTGGTGGCGGCCGTGGTGCTGGCGGTGGGCCTGAGCTGATCGGGCTGCCGGCCGCTCGGGTGGTGGGTCGCCCGAGCGGTGGGCCGGCCGGTCGGGTGGTCCGCCGCTCGGGCGCGCTCGCGCTCGTGGGGGCCTGCGAGGGCCGGTGGGGCGCGGGATGTGACGGCCGGATGTCGGGGGGCGTTCGGCGGCTGAGACACGGTTCCGCGGCGGGGATGGGCGCACTACGGTAGCGACAGCGCCGTAAGCCGCCCGGCGTGTCCTACGCGTGTGCATTTGTTTTGACCACAGCCGATGCGGTAGGTACGCTCTGACCTTGTGCCTGGCGTGTCCCTGGGCTCCCGTGCGCGCACACTTCCTCGATCTTCGTCGGGGTGAGGTGTCCGAGCCGGAGTCCGGAGGAGTTCCCCCAGTTTCTGGGGGACCGAGGTGTTCTGCACCCAGACTCCGCACTCTCTCGCTCATCGCAGCGGTCTAGAGCGCGCGACACACCCGACCGCGTGGGTCGGAGAAACCCCAGGTTAGCTTTACTAGACGGCACACAGAAACCGGAGAAACGGTGCCTACGATCCAGCAGCTGGTCCGCAAGGGCCGGCAGGACAAGGTCGAGAAGAACAAGACGCCTGCGCTGGAGGGTTCCCCCCAGCGTCGTGGTGTCTGCACGCGTGTTTTCACGACCACCCCGAAGAAGCCGAACTCGGCCCTGCGTAAGGTCGCGCGTGTGCGTCTGACCAGCGGGATCGAGGTCACCGCTTACATTCCGGGTGAGGGCCACAACTTGCAGGAGCACTCCATCGTGCTCGTGCGTGGCGGTCGTGTGAAGGACCTGCCGGGCGTTCGCTACAAGATCATTCGTGGCTCGCTCGACACCCAGGGCGTCAAGAACCGCAAGCAGGCTCGCAGCCGCTACGGCGCCAAGAAGGAGAAGTAAGAATGCCTCGTAAGGGCCCCGCCCCGAAGCGCCCGGTCATCATCGACCCGGTCTACAGCTCTCCTCTTGTCACCTCCCTCATCAACAAGGTGCTGCTGAACGGCAAGCGCTCCACCGCTGAGCGCATCGTTTACGGCGCCATGGAGGGGCTGCGCGAGAAGACCGGCAACGACCCGGTCATCACGCTCAAGCGCGCGCTGGAGAACATCAAGCCCACCCTTGAGGTGAAGTCCCGCCGCGTCGGTGGCGCCACCTACCAGGTGCCGGTCGAGGTCAAGCCCGGTCGCGCCTCCACCCTCGCGCTGCGCTGGCTCGTGGGCTACTCGCGCGCCCGTCGCGAGAAGACCATGACCGAGCGTCTGATGAACGAGCTCCTGGACGCCAGCAACGGTCTGGGCGCCGCGGTCAAGCGTCGCGAGGACACTCACAAGATGGCCGAGTCCAACAAGGCCTTCGCGCACTACCGCTGGTAGTCGCTACCCCCATCGAGAACCGAGAGAAGACTGAGCCAGATGGCCACCACTTCACTTGACCTGGCCAAGGTCCGCAACATCGGGATCATGGCCCACATCGACGCGGGCAAGACGACGACCACCGAGCGGATCCTGTTCTACACCGGTGTGAGCTACAAGATCGGTGAGGTCCACGATGGCGCTGCCACCATGGACTGGATGGAGCAGGAGCAGGAGCGCGGCATCACGATCACGTCGGCCGCGACCACCTGTCACTGGCCGGTGAACAACGTCGACCACACCATCAACATCATTGACACCCCGGGCCACGTCGACTTCACCGTCGAGGTGGAGCGTTCGCTGCGCGTGCTCGACGGCGCCGTGACGGTGTTCGACGGTGTTGCCGGTGTGGAGCCGCAGTCCGAGACGGTGTGGCGTCAGGCCGACCGTTACAACGTTCCGCGCATCTGCTTCGTGAACAAGCTGGACCGCGTCGGTGCCGAGTTCCACCGCTGCGTCGACATGATCGTCGACCGCCTCGGTGCGACCCCGCTCGTCATGCAGCTCCCGATCGGTGCCGAGGCGGACTTCAAGGGCGTGGTTGACCTCGTCCAGATGAAGGCCCTCGTCTACCCCGTCGAGGCCGCCAAGGGCGAGATGTACGACGTCCTGGACATCCCGGACACGCACGCCGAGGCCGCGGCCGAGTGGCGCGAGAAGCTCCTGGAGACCGCTGCCGAGGGCGACGAAGAGCTGATGGAGCTGTACCTGGAGGGCCAGGAGCCCACCCAGGAGCAGCTCAAGGCCGGCATCCGCCGCGCCACCATCGCCGGCAACCTCACCCCGGTCTTCTGTGGCACCGCGTTCAAGAACAAGGGCGTCCAGCCCCTGCTCGACGCGGTCGTCGCGTACCTCCCGTCCCCCGTGGACGTCGAGGGCGTGACCGGTCACAAGGTCGACGACGAGGACACCGAGATCTTCCGCAAGGCGTCGGACGAGGAGCCCCTCTCCGCGCTCGCCTTCAAGATCATGAGCGACCCGCACCTCGGCAAGCTCACCTTCGTCCGGATCTACTCCGGCCGCATGGACACCGGCACCCAGGTGCTGAACTCCGTGAAGGGCAAGAAGGAGCGGATCGGCAAGATCTACCGGATGCACGCGAACAAGCGTGAGGAGATCGACAGCGTGGGTGCCGGCGACATCGTCGCCGTCATGGGTCTCAAGCAGACCACCACCGGCGAGACCCTCTGCGATTCGAGCAACCCGGTCATCCTTGAGTCCATGAACTTCCCGGCCCCGGTGATCCAGGTCGCCATCGAGCCGAAGTCCAAGGGCGACCAGGAGAAGCTGGGTGTCGCCATCCAGCGCCTCGCCGAAGAGGACCCGTCCTTCCAGGTCCACACCGACGAGGAGACCGGCCAGACCATCATCGCGGGTATGGGCGAGCTGCACCTCGACGTGCTGGTCGACCGTATGAAGCGCGAGTTCAAGGTCGAGGCCAACGTCGGCAAGCCGCAGGTCGCGTACCGCGAGACGCTGCGCAAGGCCGTCGAGCGGATCGACTACACGCACAAGAAGCAGACTGGTGGTTCCGGCCAGTTCGCCAAGGTGCAGATCGCGATCGAGCCGCTTGAGGGCGACGGGTACGAGTTCGAGAACAAGGTCACCGGTGGCCGCATCCCGCGGGAGTACATCCCGTCCGTGGACGCTGGCTGCCAGGAGGCCCTGGAGTTCGGCGTGCTGGCCGGCTACCCGCTGACCGGCGTGAAGGTGACGCTGCTCGACGGTGCCTACCACGAGGTGGACTCCTCCGAGCTCGCGTTCAAGATCGCTGGCTCCATGGCGTTCAAGGAGGGTGCTCGGAAGGCGTCGCCGGCTCTGCTGGAGCCGATGATGGCCGTCGAGGTCACCACCCCCGAGGACTACATGGGTGACGTCATCGGTGACATCAACTCCCGCCGTGGCCAGATCCAGTCCATGGAGGACCGTAGCGGCGCCAAGGTCGTCAAGGGCCTGGTTCCGCTCTCGGAGATGTTCGGCTACGTCGGTGACCTGCGGAGCAAGACGTCCGGCCGCGCCAGCTACTCCATGCAGTTCGACTCCTACGCCGAGGTTCCCCGGAACGTCGCCGAGGAGATCATCGCGAAGGCCAAGGGCGAGTAACGTCGGCCCGTCCCCGCAGCAGTGGGGATGAGCCCTCTACGTTGCTCAGCCTTTAGGCTGGAGCAAAGGCATCGGGGCATTCCGCCACAGAACGCACCACGCTTCTGTGGCGGGGCCCCGGGCGCCGGCCCCCAAGCGAATTCGGCCAAGGGCATCCCCTCGGGGTCCTGGTCGGTTCGGTAAGACCACCTGAACCCATCCGCAAAGTGTGGGTGGAGTACAGCACCAGTCCACAGGAGGACCCCAGTGGCGAAGGCGAAGTTCGAGCGGACTAAGCCGCACGTCAACATCGGCACCATCGGTCACATCGACCACGGTAAGACGACGCTTACCGCGGCGATCACCAAGGTGCTGCACGACGCGTACCCGGACCTGAACGAGGCCTCGGCCTTCGACCAGATCGACAAGGCTCCTGAGGAGCGCCAGCGCGGTATCACCATCTCCATCGCGCACGTCGAGTACCAGACCGAGTCGCGTCACTACGCCCACGTTGACTGCCCGGGTCACGCGGACTACATCAAGAACATGATCACCGGTGCCGCCCAGATGGACGGCGCGATCCTCGTGGTCGCCGCGACCGACGGTCCGATGCCGCAGACCAAGGAGCACGTGCTCCTCGCCCGCCAGGTTGGCGTGCCGTACATCGTTGTCGCCCTGAACAAGGCCGACATGGTGGACGACGAGGAGATCATGGAGCTCGTCGAGCTTGAGGTTCGCGAGCTGCTCTCCGAGTACGAGTTCCCGGGCGACGACCTGCCGGTCGTCAAGGTCTCGGCGCTGAAGGCCCTTGAGGGCGACGCCGAGTGGGGCAAGACCGTCCTCGACCTGATGAAGGCCGTTGACGAGTCGATCCCGCAGCCCGAGCGCGACGTCGACAAGCCGTTCCTGATGCCGATCGAGGACGTCTTCACGATCACCGGTCGTGGCACCGTCGTCACCGGTCGTATCGAGCGTGGCATCCTGAAGGTCAACGAGACCGTTGACATCATCGGGATCAAGCAGGAGAAGACCACCACCACGGTCACCGGCATCGAGATGTTCCGCAAGCTGCTCGATGAGGGCCAGGCCGGTGAGAACGTCGGTCTGCTCCTCCGTGGCATCAAGCGCGAGGACGTCGAGCGCGGCCAGGTCATCATCAAGCCCGGTTCGGTCACGCCGCACACCGAGTTCGAGGCCCAGGCCTACATCCTCTCCAAGGACGAGGGTGGCCGCCACACGCCGTTCTTCAACAACTACCGTCCGCAGTTCTACTTCCGTACCACGGACGTGACGGGCGTTGTGACCCTCCCCGAGGGCACCGAGATGGTCATGCCGGGCGACAACACCGAGATGTCCGTCCAGCTCATCCAGCCGGTCGCCATGGAAGAGGGCCTGAAGTTCGCCATCCGTGAGGGTGGCCGTACGGTCGGCGCCGGTCAGGTCACCAAGATCAACAAGTGATCTGATCCCTCCGGGCCCCCGCCCCCCCCCCCCCCCCCGCGCCCCGGCCCCCGGCCCCCCCCCCCCGGCCCCCAAACCCCCCCCCCG
>NZ_JBEHZD010000509.1:0-5635 GCF_040240285.1 Streptomyces sp. HSW2009
CCCCCCACCACAGCCGCTACCGTCTCCGCTGCCGCTGCCACTGACGCCTCCGCTGCCACTGACGTCGTCGGCCGGCCCCCGGCCAGCGGCCAAGCGCACGGCCAGCGCATCGGCCGCGGCGTCGAACTCCGCGTAGCTCAGCCGCTGTTCCCCCGCCACCAGCGCGGTCGCCTCCGGTGTGCGGGCGACCTGGGCGCGGACGAGTGCGGGCAGCGTGGCCGGCGGCAACGGGTGGGCGGTGTCGTTCCAGTCGGTGAGCACCCGGCGCCGGTCGGCGGCCGAGAGCAGCGTTGCGGCGCTGAGCGGGGCGTCCGGGTGGCGGCAGGCCCAGTCCAGGAGCGTGCGCAGCCGCTCGCCGAGCGCCTGCACGGTCTCCCGGTCGAACAGCGCCGTACGGTAGTTGAACGCCGCCCGCAGCCCGTGCCGGCCCGGCTCCTCCACGACGGCCAGCGTCAGGTCCCACTTGGCACCCCGGGTCTCGACCAACTCGACCGTCGCGGCTGCCGGGCCGAGGCCCACCGTGCCGCGGGGCGCGTTCTGGTGCACCAGGGCGACGTGGAACACCGGGTGGCGGGCGAGCGAGCGCTCCGGGCTGAGCCGTTCCACCAGCCGCTCGAAGGGCAGGTCGCCGTGGTCGAAGGCGTCCAGGTCCACCGCGCGCACCCGCTCGACCAGTTCCCTGAAGGTCGGGTCGCCCGAGGTGTCGGTGCGCAGCACCACGGTGTTGGAGACCAGGCCGACCAGGTCGTGCAGGGCCCGGTCGGTGCGCCCGCTGAGCACGGTGCCGATCGGCAGGTCGGTGCCGCCGCCGTGCGCGGTGAGCAGCGCCGCGAACGCCGCCTGCACCACCATGAAGAGCGTGGCCCCCGACGCCGCGGCCAGTTCGGCCGCCGCCCGGTGCGAGGCCGCGTCGATGGTGAACTCGGCCGAGTCGCCGCGCTGGTCCACCTCGGTGGGCCGCGGCCGGTCCAGCGGCAGCGCGATCTCTTCGGGCGCGCCGGCCAGCGCGGTGCGCCAGTAGGCGGTCAGCGCCTCCTCCCGGTCCACCAGGGCCGCCGCCTGCCACAGCGTGTAGTCGGCGTACTGCACGGCGGGCGCCGGCGGCAGGCCCGTGGTCGCGCCGGGCAGCCGGGCGGCGTAGCAGGCGGCCAGGTCGGCGACGAGCGGGCCGCTCGACCACTCGTCACAGGCGATGTGGTGGAGCAGGAGCAGCAGGGCGCTCTCCCCGCCGGCGGTGTGCAACAGGTGGGCGCGCAGCGGCGGTTCGGCGGCGAGGTCGAACTCGTACGCGGCGAGCCTGCGCACCTCGTCGGTGATCGCGTCCGCGGGGACCTCGGCGGTGTGCAGGGCGGGGGCCGCCGCGGCGGCGGGCAGCACCCGCTGGGTCGCGCGGCCCTCGTGCTCGGGGAAGACGGTGCGCAGCACCTCGTGCCGGGCCGTCAGGTCGGCGAGCGCGTGCCGCAGCGCCCCTGCGTCGAGCCGGTCGCGGGTGCGCAGCACCAGCGGCACCGTGTAGGTGGTGCCGGAGCCGGCCAGCCGGTGCAGGAACCACAGCCGCTGCTGCGCCGGGGAGAGCGGCAGCGCGGCCGGGCGCGCTGCGGTCGCCGCCAGCGCCGGCCAGGGCGCGCGCTCGGCCCGGTCGGCCGCGGCGATGCGGTCGGCCAGCGCGGCGACCGTGGCGGCCTCGAACAGGGCCCGGATGGGCAGCCGTACGCCCAGTTCGGCGGCGATCAGCCCGGCGAGCCTGGTGACCAGCAGGGAGTGGCCGCCGAGGGCGAAGAAGTTGTCGTCGATGCCGACCGCGGGCACGCCGAGCAGCCGGCCGTACAGGTCGCACAGCAGCCGCTCGTGCGGGGTGCGCGGGGCGCGCCCGCCGGCGGTGGCGGCCCGTCCCGGCAGCGGGAGCGCGGCCCGGTCGAGCTTGCCGTTGGTGGTCAGCGGCAGCCGCTCCAGGGTGACGAAGGCGGCGGGCACCATGTGCTCGGGGAGCGCTGCGGCACAGGCTGCCCGCAGGGTGGCGGCGGCCTCGCCGGGGCGGCCGGCCGGGGCCTGGGCCTGAGTGGGGGCGGTGACCGGGGCCGGGCCAGTGGCCGGAGCGGTGGTCAGGGCCGGTTCCACGGCTGGGTCGGCGGCCGACTCGGTGGCCGCGTCAGTGACCGGTTCCGCGGCTGGGCCAGTGGCCGGTTCGGTGGCCGGTTCCGCGCCCCGGGCGCCTCCCAGCGCGGCGGTCGGCTCCCCCCCCACGTACGCGACGAGCCCGTCCCCGGTGGGCAGGTCCGTGCGGAGCAGCACGGCGGCGGCGCGTACGCCGGGGACCGTCAGCAGCACCGCTTCGATCTCGCCGGTCTCCACGCGGAAGCCGCGCACCGACACCTGGTGGTCGGCGCGGCCCAGGTAGCGCAGCACGCCGTCGGCCGACCAGCGGGCCAGGTCGCCGCTGCGGTACAGCCGGCTGCCCGGTGCCCCGAACGGGTTGGCCACGAAGCGGTCTGCGGTCAGCGCCGGCCGGTTCAGATAACCGCGGGCGAGCCCGCCGCCGGCCACGTACAGCTCGCCGGTGACGCCGGGCGGCCCCGGGCGCAGCCCGCCGTCCAGGACGTAGACCCGCAGGTCGTCGATGGCGCGGCCGATCGGGCTGGCCGCATCGGGCGCGGCGGGCGCGGTCTCGGCCGCGGTCAGTTCGTGCTCAGTGACGTGGACGGTGGTCTCGGTGATGCCGTACATGTTGAGCAGCCGCGGGCCGTCGGCGCCGGCCGTCCAGGGCGCGGCCCGGCGCGGGTCGAGCGCCTCGCCGCCGAAGACCACCCAGCGCACCGATGCCGGCGGTCCCGCGCCGTCCAGGGCATCGGTGAGCTGGTAGAACGCGGACGGCGTCTGGCTGAGTACGGTGACCTGCTCGGCCTGGAGCAGGCGCAGGAAGTCGGGGGCCGAGCGTGCCGTGTCGTGCGGGACGACGACCAGCCTGCCGCCGTGCAGCAGCGCGCCCCACAGCTCCCAGACGGAGAAGTCGAAGGCGTACGAGTGGAACATCGTCCACACGTCGGCCGGCCCGAAGCCGAACCGCTCCCGGGTCGCGTCGAAGAGCCGGCCGATGTTGCGCCGGGTGACCACCACGCCCTTGGGCTGGCCGGTGGAGCCCGAGGTGTAGATGACGTACGCGGCGTGGTCGGGCGAGGCGGCGGGCGCACCACCGGCCGCCTTGTCAGCCCCGGCAACCCCACGGGCCCCGGCGGCCCTGCCTGCCCCGTCCGCTCCGACTGCTCCGACTGCTCCGGCTGCTCCGGCTATGTCGCCCGTCTCGGCGACGACCGTCCCGTCCGCCGCCAGCGTCAGCACCCGCTGCTCGCGCAGCGCGTCCGCCGCCGGCGGGGCGGCGGTGGTCAGGACGGCCGCCGGCGCGGCGTCGGAGAGCGTGTACGCGATGCGGTCGGCCGGGTAGCGCGGGTCGATCGGCAGGTACGCGGCGCCGGCGCGAACCACCGCGAGAACGGCGACGACCGCCAGCGGGGTGCGCGGGAGCAGCAGCGCGACCCGGTCGTCGGGGCCGATGCCGAGTGCGGTCAGCCGGGCGGCCAGGCGCGCGGTGCGGGCGTCGAGTTCGGCGTAGCTGAGGGTGTGTCCGGCGTGGCTGACGGCGGGGGCGTGCGGCGCGGAGCGCACCACGGCCGCGAACCGTTCCATCAGGTCGGGCTCGCCGCTCTGCGCGCCGCGCGGGTTCCACTCGGTGAGCACCGTGCGCCGCTCGTCTGCGGTGAGCTGCGGCAACCGGCTGATCGGGGTGTCGGGGCTGGTCAGGGCCGCGTCGAGCAGGCTGACCAGGCGGGCGGCGAGCGCGGCGGCCGTAGCCTGGTCGAAGAGGTCGGCGCTGTAGTTGAGGGCGCCGGTCAGCGGCCCTTCGCCGGCGTGGTCGGTGAAGCCGACGATGAGGTCGAACTTGGCGGTGTTGGTCTCGCGCAGCCCGAACTCCACCGCGACGCCCTCGGCGACGAACGGCGCCGGCATCCGGTTCTGATAGGTCAGCATCACCTGGAAGAGCGGGTTGGCCGCCGGCGAGCGGTCCGGGTTCAGCTCTTCGACGACCCGCTCGAAGGGCACCTGGGCGTGGTCGAAGGCGTCCAGCGTGGTGCGCCGCACCCGGTCAAGGAGCGTGCCGAAGGTGGGGTTGCCGCTCAGGTCGGTGCGGAGCACCAGGGTGTTGACGAAGAAGCCGACCAACTCCTCGGTCCTGCGGTCGTCGCGGCCCGCCGTGGGCACCCCGAGCGGCAGGTCATCGCCGGCGCCGCTGGCGTGCAGGAGCAGGGCGACGCCCGCCTGGGCCACCATGAACGGCGTGACCCCGCGCGCCGCGGCCACCTCGCGCAGCGCCCGCGTCGTCCGCTCCGACAGCGCGAACGGCACGAACCCGCCGCGTCCGCTGGGCACCGCGGGCCGCGGCCGGTCGGCCGGCAGCTCGATGACGCGCGGTGCATCGGCCAACTCCTCGCGCCAGTAACGGAGTTGCCGGCCCCAGACCGGTCCGGCCAGCAGGTCGAGCTGCCAGGCGGCGTAGTCCACGTACTGCACCGGCAGCGGCGCGTACTGCGGGGCCCGGCCGGCGCGGCGGGCGGCGTACGCGGTGGCCAGGTCCCGCAGCAGCGGGTCCACGGAGCCCTCGTCGGCGGCGATGTGGTGCAGCAGGAGCAGCACCGACCAGGTGCCGTCGCCGTGCAGCGCACTCACCCGCAGCGGGAACTCGGCCGCCAGGTCGAAGGGGCGCCCGGCCAGCGCGTCGAGGACCGTCCCGCGGTCCGCTTCGGTGACCGCGCGGGTGGTGAACGGCGGCTGCCAGTCGGTCGCGACGCGCTGGTACGGCTGGCCGTCCGCGGTCTCGGCGAAGACGGTGCGCAGCACCTCGTGCCGGCCCATCAGGTCGTGCACGGCGTCCCGCAGCGCGGCCGGGTCCACCTCGCCGCGCAGGGTCAGCACGTACGGCAGGTGGTAGCCGGCGCCCGGGGCCAGCCGGTGCAGGAACCACAGCCGGCGCTGGGCCGGGGACAGCGGCGGGTGTACGGGCCTGGCGCCGGCGGCGAGTTCCGGCACGGCCGGCCGGTCGGCGGCGGCCAGCGCGGCCAGCGCCCGGACGGTCGGCGCGTCGAAGACCGCCCGCACCGACAGGTCGAGCCCCGCCGTACGCGCCCTGGCCACCAGCCGGGCGGCGAGCAGCGAGTGGCCGCCGACGGCGAAGAAGTCGTCGTCGGCGCCGACCCGCGGCACCTGGAGGACCTCGGCGAACAGGCCGGCCAGCAACTCTTCGCGCTGACCGCTGGGCGCCCGCCCCACCGGCGCGTCGAACTCCGGTGCGGGCAGCGCCGCGCGGTCCACCTTGCCGTTCGGGGTGCGCGGCAGTTCGGGGAGCGGCACCAGCAGCGCGGGGACCAGGTGGGCGGGGAGGCTGCGGGCCAGGGCCGTGCGCAGCGCGTCGAGCGCGGCCGGGTCGGCGGGCGCGACCACGTAGCCGACCAGGCGGGTGCCGCCGGCGCCGCCCGCCGCCCCCACCCCCCCGGGCCCCCCCCCCCGGTGGGCCCCCCCCCCCCCCGCCACCACACCCCCCGCGACCCCCGGGGGCCGGCCGATAAAACTCATATAGGCCGCGGCC
>NZ_JBEHZD010000051.1:0-24423 GCF_040240285.1 Streptomyces sp. HSW2009
CGCTGCCGGTGCCGGGCCTGTTGCCGCGGCCGGCGCCGCGACCTTCGGCCGTCCGCTGCGCCCCGGCCCGCTGCCGGCCGCGCCGCCTGCCGACCAGTGCGATGCGCCGTACGAGGACGATCAGGCAGGTCATCAGCGTGCCTGCGTACAGCCAGGCGACTTCGAGGGACAGCGAGGTCACCACGTTCATGGCCTGACCGCCGAACCCGTCGCCGTCCTCGCCGATCGGCACCAGCCCGAGCGCGAACGCGATCGGCACGCTGACCGGTGCCGCGATCAGGTCGGCGGGCCGCACCCACACCCCCGACGCGGCACAGACCAACAGGAAGAACAGCCCGTACACGACGGGCGAACCAGACAGCAGCAGGGCGTCGAGACACCCGACCGCGAGCATGGTCGAAAGGGTCAGCATCCCGGTGCCGAACCCGGTCAGCTTCGGCTCGGGCAGTCTTCGCACCATCGCGAGCAGCGGCTCGGGCAGCGGCCCGGCGTTCCGTGCCCGATAGACGGTGGCACTCTCACCAAGATCAGCGCCGGCGCCGGCATCACCACCGCCGCCCCCGTGCGCAGGCTCGGCCGCGGGTCGGGGCGGGGGTGCCGTACGGCGGGGCGTACGCGTGCTGGGTCGTTCCACTGAACCAACGTAGGTCGCCATGCGCCGATGTACTGACCATGGACACGCGCTTTGTCTCACCTTGGTTATCTGTTCGACCGATAGTCCGCCCGGCGCGGGGGTCAATACGACCATTCGGGGCAATGGGGGGTGTGGTGGGACGGGTACTCGACCGTCCGTTTGGGCGTCGGCCCGGTGGGGCGTACGGGCCCTGCGGGGCCCTTCTCGTGGGGTGGGGCCCTGCGGGCTCCTGGTGGGGTGGTTGTACGACGGGTCGTACGAGTTGGCCGTACGGGTTGGCTGCGCGGCTTGGCTGTACGGGTTGGTCGTACGAGTCGGGCTCCGGCGGGGCCGGCGATCGACGTGGGTGGTGAGGCTCCGGCGGGGCCGGCAGTCGGCGTGGGGTGGTGAGGCCCCGGCGGGGGCGGCGGGGTTTCAAGGGAGGCCCTGGCGGCGCAGCGAGCGCGGGCGCGTCCCCGGGGAGAGGGGGTGGGCGGAGACGGGCGAGGTGGGCGGGGTGAGGGGAGGGGGAACGTTCGGGGCGGGCCCGTAGACTGGTGGACCGGCCCGTCCGGGCCCGTTCCTACCCATTCTCGCTACGGGAAGTCGCCACGTGTCGCTCACGATCGGAATCGTCGGTCTGCCGAATGTCGGCAAGTCGACCCTGTTCAACGCCCTGACCAAGAACGACGTGCTGGCGGCCAACTACCCGTTCGCCACCATCGAGCCGAACGTCGGCGTCGTGGGCGTGCCGGACCCGCGCCTCGCGATCCTCGCGGGCATCTTCGGCTCGCAGAAGATCCTCCCCGCCACCGTCGACTTCGTCGACATCGCGGGCATCGTCCGCGGTGCGTCGGAGGGTGAGGGCCTGGGCAACAAGTTCCTCGCGAACATCCGCGAGTCGGACGCGATCTGCCAGGTCATCCGGGCCTTCCAGGACGAGAACGTGGTCCACGTGGACGGCAAGGTCTCGCCCAAGGACGACATCGAGACGATCAACACCGAGCTGATCCTGGCCGACCTCCAGTCTGTCGAGAAGGCGGTGCCGCGCCTCACGAAGGAGTCCCGCCTCCAGAAGGAGAAGGTCGCGGTCCTCGCCGCGGTCGAGAAGGCCAAGGCCATCCTGGAGTCCGGCGAGACCCTCTTCTCCGCCGGCATCACCAAGGGCACGGAGCAGGGCGACCTCCTGCACGAGCTGCACCTCCTCACCACCAAGCCGTTCCTCTACGTCTTCAACGTGGACGAGGACGAGCTGGTCGACGAGGACTTCAAGAGCGCGCAGCGCGCGATCGTCGCCCCGGCCGAGGCGATCTTCCTCAACGCCAAGATCGAGTCCGAGCTCATCGAGCTCGACGACGAGGAGGCTCTCGAACTCCTCCAGTCCATGGGCCAGGAAGAGCCGGGCCTCGCCACCCTGGGCCGCGTCGGCTTCGACACCCTGGGCCTCCAGACCTACCTCACGGCAGGCCCCAAGGAGACCCGCGCCTGGACCATCCCCAAGGGCGCCACGGCCCCCGAGGCGGCCGGTGTGATCCACACCGACTTCCAGAAGGGCTTCATCAAGGCAGAGGTCATCTCCTTCGCCGACCTGGTCGAGACGGGCTCGGTCGCCGAGGCCCGCGCCAAGGGCAAGGCCCGCATGGAGGGTAAGGAGTACGTCATGCAGGACGGGGATGTGGTGGAGTTCCGCTTCAACATCTAGTTGAAAATTAAAACACTCCCGTTCTCGGGAACGTGAGCATGAAGGGCCCGCCTGTGGAGGCGGGCCCTTCTGCGTGGCTCACAACCTGTGCAAGCACTAGCGGTCAGATGGCTCCGCGCCACAGACTCGGCTCTGCTTCGGTGAACTGGCGCTCGAGAGTGTCAAGGTCCTCGAGCGTCATGCGCATTCTGCGCCGGAAGGCGGCACCGTGGGCAGGTACTTTCAGGTGTGTGAGCTCATGGACGAGAACCAGATCCACAAGGATCGGCGGTAGCTGCATGAGTGCCCAGTGCAGCCTGATGGAGCCGTCAGGCTCGCAGGCTCCCCATCGTTCTCCAAGTTCTTGGACCGTCACGCTACGTGGAGTGACACCCGTGCGCTCAGCCAGAGGTGCAGCGCGGGCGGATGCCCATCGTGTACCTCGCGCTGTGTACCACTGGGCAATCAGGCGAGCACCTTGTCGCGGGGACTCAGTCTCTGGAAGCTCCAGCCAGCCCTGGTTCAGTCGCACCCGCTTATCCGAACCGGCCTGCACTACTTTCAGCCGGTAGCGGCGCCCGAGGTACGCGAAGCTCGTCCCGCCCACCAGCTCCTTGACAGGTTCCCCTCCGCCATGTCTGCGTCGCTCTACCTCGTCGGCAAGTCGGGGCAGCCGAGAGCGTACAGCTTCGGCGACGGCCTGCGGATCGGCGTCCGCCGGCACAGCGAAGAGCACACCGCCGTCCTCCCGGATCTCAATCCCCAGCGTCCGGCGTCGTGGTCGCACGACGACCTGCCACGTCCACTCCCTTGGCATGGGGAGTGACGCGAGGGCGGACTGGACGGCGAGGCTCACCAGTCATTCGTACCATCTGGCGCTGACAGGGCCGTGAGCGCCGCCGACGCTGCATCTACTAAGGGGACCGTCTCCCGTAGCGCAGGAAGTCGTCACGGCGCTCCACGGCGAGCTCCAAGAGCCCGGCCGCCAGGTCGGCGGTCGCCTCCCACTCGATGTGGAGGTGGTCTGCCACTCTGAACCGGAGTTCCCTGCGTACATCGTCGCGCGCATCGGGCTGCGCCGGAAAGTGCGGTTGTCTCACCAGCGCGGCTATGTCCACGGAGATGCCGCACGCTGCCTCGTAGAGATCTACGTCTCCAGGAACGGAGACAGAGTCGAGCTGCTCCAACTCCCTAGCCAGCGCTCGGTACACCGGCCCTTCAGTCAGCGGATCGAGGCTCGGACCCGGCTCCTCAACGTCCTCCGTGACATCTCCGACGAGCCGGGTGAGGTCGGCAGCGGCCTGCTCGAAATCCTGGCGCATCCGCTGGACGATCTCTTCCAGGCGGCTGCTGAAGAGCTCATAGCGCGCACGGTCCGTGCCGATATTCGCCGTGATGTGCGTACGCAGTCGACTGATCATGTAGCGGGTCCTGGCGCGTACGTCTTGGTTCGCTTCGACGCGTTCCATGAAGTCGGGCGCAGTCAGCTCGACGGGAGGAATCCGCAACTCGACACCGGTGACCCGGATGTGGTCGGCGATGAGCTTGCGTACCTTGGCGCCGTACCGGCGCGGGCTGAACTCGTCACGACCGTCCAGATAGCTCTGCCTCGCCAGGTACTGGACCTCACCGAGATGGCCGGCCAGCCGCTCATAGGTAAGTGCATACGGACGGGGGAGGACAGCGCCGAGAGCGGTGAGGAAGGCGCGCACCAACTCGTCGAACTCGCCACGTGCCAGCGGGTCAGCGAGCTCCTCTAGGAGCGCTTCGCGGCGCTGCTCGTCGGCCAGGGAAATGGTTCCGTAGACGTCGTACGAGGCGAGGTTTCGCGCCTCTAGGAAGCGGGTGACAGAGCCGTGGAGGTCCGTCAGGAGCTTATCGGCAGCAGCGTCCGCCTGAAGGAGCAGTCCGTCGCTGGTGGGCTGATCTCCCTCAAAGTCCCGTGCAAGGTGGTCGACGCTCACGTCCTGATAGCCGTAGACCTTGCGAAGGTGGTGCTGTTCGTAGTCGCGCAAAGAGCGGGCCAATTCATCGCCAATGCCCACGAAGTCGACGACCAGTCCCCACTTCTTGCGAGGGTACGGACGGTTAGTGCGCGCTACGGCTTGGAGAAGTCCCACACCGGAGAGGGCACAGTCCAGGTAGAGGACTTGCTCAACGGGTGCGTCGAAGCCCGTCAGGAGCATCGACTGGACGACGAGGAAGGCCAGTGGCTCGGCGGCCTCCTGATCGTCGTCCGTGGCATCCCAACGATCCTCGTCCGTCAATTCGCTAGATTCTTCCCCAACTGTCCAGACATCAGTCACAGGGGTCTCGGGCGAGAACAGCCCCTGCCCCGGCATGCCGTGCGGGTCAACATCCCAAGAGGGGTCGACCGCGGAGTCGAGCGGGTCGCCAAGACCTGCTTTGAAACGCTCGATGTGCGCGTCTTGGCGGGACTTCAACGTCCAGTCCCGCCAATCCGCAGGATCCTTCTGCCGATCCCCGTGGATCACCACTGCGGCGTCGATGGAAGCAAGGACGTCCCGGTGAGGGAGCATGGCCAGGAGCTCTCGTGTCTCCTTGTTGGCGCCGAGCACTGCTGCCGGATCGTAGCGTAGGGCTGGGTCTAGTTCATCGAGCTGCCGGACCAGTTGGTCACGGGCGATGAGCAGAGCACTCCGGTACCGGACAGCCGCACGCCGGGACACAGCGACCAACTGGGCACCGAATCGGTCGGGCAGAGCGTTGACCGCCCAGTGCCGCAGCATGTAGTCGGCCTTGTCAGCGATCACGGAGTGCGCTTCGAGAACCTCTTTCCGGCGTGCAAACTTCCGTAGCACGCGTTCACGCTGCTCCGGATCAGCAGGCACCTGTGTGTCGAATTTGGTGTCCAACGCGGCCTTCTCAACAACCTCCAACGGCACGTCGTACGCCTCGTAGCGCACTGGCACGACAGACCGGTCCTTTTCGGCGTCACGCAACGTGTACGTGTCGACGATCGGTCCAAAGATCTCCTCGGTCTTCTTGCGCGCGTCGCTGATGATGGGCGTCCCGGTGAAGCCGACGAGCACGGCGTTCGGCAGCAGCGCTCGAAGCCGGGCGTGCAGCCAGCGGTCCTGGCCTCTGTGAGCCTCATCGATGAGGACCACGATGCGTGAACTGGGATTGGCGACGTTGACTTGGACGTGTGTCTTCTCATGGCCGTCCTCAGTGCCCAGCGTCTCCTCGCGCCCGTCGTAAGCGGTGTCGTCGCGCTGTGCCTTCTGAAGCATGACCAGGACGACGTCGGGTACTCGCACGGCGAGGTGAGCACGTGCGTCCGCTACCCCCTCCGCCCGGTGGACGGTCTCCTCAGCCGAGGCCATCGACTCCAGGATCTGCTTCTCAAGATCGATGCGGTCGGTGACGACGACGACTTTGTGCCCCTTCAGCTCCTGGGTTCTCCTGAGGTGACGTACCAGGAAGGCCATGGTGAGGCTCTTGCCGGAGCCCTGGGTATGCCAAATGACCCCACCCCGCTGGCTGGCCTCGTGGCCCGCCGTGATCCCAGTCGTGCGCTCTCTGAGGGCTCGGGCGAGCCGGCGGACGGCCCGGAACTGCTGGTAGCGGCCGACCACCTTGAGCGTGCGGCCACCCTGCCCGCGCTCAGTGGTGAAATCTCGCACCAACGTCAGGAGATGGTCTGGGGTAAGTACACCCGTGACAAGGATGGCCATGTCGGTGTCGCAGCCGTCGGCGGGCGCGGGCTCAGTTGTGCGCCACGGCGTGAAGTACTCGGGGGCCGAGGTGACGGTGCCGAGTTCGGCGTACGTCCTGTCGGTGCCGATCAGGACCTGAGCGAACCGAGTGAACTCCGGCACGGGTGCAGGAGACTCAAGGCTCGCGTACCGGCAGACCTGGCCTACAGCATCATCCAGGGCAGCCCTGCTGTCGCTTCCAGAGGTGAGCGGGGCCTTGCATTCGATGACGACCCAGGGCAGTCCGTTGACGAACAGCACGAGGTCCGGGGTGACGTGGGACAGCCCCTCGCGGTCCACGCGGAACTGGCTCACTGCCAGGAAATCATTACGCCCGCCGTTTTCCCCGTCCCAGTCGACAAGCTGGACATGCTCGGGGTCGCCCTTCCGCCAGCCAGGTAGGGTCCGGGCGTTGACGCCGTCGCGCAGCAGTTTCGTAACCGCGAGATTCCCAGCCACGCCCCGGTCGGCCGGCCCCTGGCCCGGGGCGGTGCCTAGGACGACGGCGAGGAGACGGTCAAGCTGGACGGGAGTCAGCCATGTTCCGCTGCCCCCGGGGGCCGGGTTGATCTTGGCCACGGCGTCCCGGAATCGGCCTTCGTAGATTACGCTCTTGTACGTCGCTCGCTGGGACAGGGCAGCGCTGCTGACCGGCTTTCCGGGAGCGGCCCCTTCCAGGTGCTCCCACCCGAGTTCGACCAGTTGCGTGATCAGCGGCTTCTCGGTCTTCAGATACTCCGGTCCTGCTTGCTCCAGTCCGGCGATCCCCGGTAGCCCCTGCTGCCCACTCACCGTTGAACTCCCTGCCCTCACCCGTGCGCTCCAGTACCGCCCTTAGGCGTACGGCAACTCTACGTCTGGGCAGGGATTCAGCCAGAGGCGTTTCGGCCTTTGATCAAGCCGCAAGCGGGGACTGTCGCGCCTTGAGCAGCATCGGCTCGGACCGCAGGGCAGCCTATGGCTTACTCGCCTGGGCGTTCAGTCACCACGTCAAGGATCACCAGGTCCCGGCCTGTCCGCATGCATGCTCAACTGTGGGTCGGGCATGAGCGACAGCAGGGAGGGGCCCATGTGCCACTCTGCTTAGGAGGCGTTCGCCTTCGAGCGCCTGGTGAGCAGGTCCTCAACCATAGCCTGCTGAATGGTCCTCAACTTCGCGATCTGTTGGCCCACGGCGGTGACACGCCGTTCGAAGGCCGCCCCGGTAGCCACAGCGTGACGCTGCTCGCCCAACGCCACGCTCGGAATGAGCAACTCGCGGACATCTGCTTGCGAGATCTTGTACTGGCCACTCGACCCTCGCATCGCATCGTTGATCTGACGACGCAGTTCGTCAGACGCGAGTACGACCCCCAAGAACCGCGGATCCAGTTTCTGCTTATCCACGACTAGGCGGAACACCAGATCTGGGATCAACAGTCCCTCTCGAGTCCTCTCGACCGTACAGGCCACACCCACGAGGGACTTAACGCCATTAGCCCGGGACATCAACACGTCCCCCGGTTTCACTTCGAGTGAGAGCCGAGGCGCGATCTGCGGAGGCAGAGCTTTCGCCTCCCCTTCTCGGAAACTTCCTGTTGTGACGGCGCTGAGCTTCAGGACTCCCCACTCGTCCGCTGCTGGGAGTCTGGGCTCGCACACAGGGCTCCATCCGGTCTCTACCCGCTGAAGCATGTCCTTCAAGGGTGCGAGGCCGCGCTTCCAGGCGGCAGTGATCGCTTGAGCGACAGCGGCCTTACGCGCCATTTCAAGCTTGGCCCGTACCCCCTCCAGAGCCCCGATGCGCCGCTCGAATGCGGCGTGTGCGGCGACGATCCGGCGCTGTTCGCCCAGCGACACGTTGGGCACGCCCAACTGCCGAATCTGCTCCTGCCCAATGTTCTTCATGCCAGCGCTCGTGCCGGTGGCTAGTGCCCTCACACGCTGTCGAAGATCCCTCTGTGTCAGAACGAGTTGAAGAAATCTGGGGTCCGCGGCCGACATGTCCACATGGAGCCGAAGCGTCTTGTCGCTGAGCAAGAGCCGCGGAGGCGGGTTCTCCGCCACGCAGGCCAACCCCACTAGCTCCTCAGTGTTCGCTCGCGTCATGAGTAGATCGCCGTGTTTGACCTCATAGTGAGGATGAATCAGTGCCGTGTCCCGGATGACTTTGTTTTCTCGTGATGCGAACCGGCCGGCCTGAACTGCGCTGACTTTGAGAACACCCCACTCGCCCTCACCAGCAGGCGTGTCCTCGGCAGAGGGGCTCTTCCCTGCCTCAATGCGTGTCAGGAGCGTATCCAGCAGGACTTCGCCGCGAGCTACGAACTGGTCGTCATCGCCCATAACCCAGCTCCTCCAACCAGCTCCGCAGCTCCCCCTGAGCCTTCTCGCTCGCCCCCTCCAGCTCACTCAACGACACCGCATACTTCTCCACCCATCGCCGGAACACCGCCACCAGTTTCCGCCGCCCCGCCGCCACCGCTGCGTTGAGCCGTCCGGTCAGGTCCTCGTCCAGCACGGCCAGGACGACCTCTTGGACCCGCTCTCTGTCCGCGAGAGCGATTTCTGCTGCTGCCTTGAGGTCCGGCAGAAACCGATCATCCAGTGCCTTGCGCTTCTTTGTGGCAGCCAAACGAATCTTCCTTCGTCGCGCCAACTCGACATCAAGACGAGCCAGTTCCTCCGGAGTGACCGGCTCGGCAGAGCTCTCCTCCTCAGGAGAACCCTCGTCGTCACCGTCCTCCAACGCTGGCTTCGCTGCCGCGACAGCTTCCGCGGCCTCCTTGTAGGCGGCGTCGGCCGCGGCAACTTCTGCCTCGACGGCCGCGTACTGATGAAGAAACTCAGGAATGAGTTGACGTACGACCATCTGGTCCATCGCACGTCGGCGGTCTGCGGCTGAGACGGTCACCTTCGGCTTCCTGGCAGAGCCGGTGCTACTCACTGCACCTTCCGCCGGCTTCACGATTGCCTCCGTCGAGTCGACCCATCCTTCAAGGACGCGCGCGAAGCCGCCCGCCGCCAGGGCCTTCATGTCGTAGCGTGCGTGCGTCCACCAGTCGGCGATGATGCCTGCCGTGCGGTACTCGTCGAGAACTCCCACGCCCCCGATGGACTCCGTAAAGCCAGCGAGCAGCCCGGCTCGCAGGTCCATCAGCTTTCCGTCTTCGGCCAGCCGGCCGAAGAGGAGTGAGCCCTTCTTCCACCAGTCCGTGTACGCCGCCCGCAGTGAGGCTTCCTTCGCGGCGGCCTGTTCCGCAATACGGCTGACAGTGGCCTCAGGCTGTTCGGGCAGGAAGTCGTAGTAGTCGGGGGCGCCGTCGCGTGCGGCGAACAGCGTGGATGCGTCGACGCCGTATGCGCCGAACAGGTCTGACTGCGCTGCTACTTCCTTGACCGGGACGCCGCCGTACAGATGAGCCCGCACATCCTGCGGTTCTGCAGGCGGTGAATTGTCCACCCAGCGACGGATGTTGAGGTTCGCTCCCTCCGCGAGGAGGTCCTTCACCTCCACCCACCGTGAGTAACCCGGCAGGGACCGTCCTCGCTGGAACACCGTGACGATTTTCTCGACGTGCTCGGGGCCCAGCTCGTTCTGGTTGCGGCCAACCGTGAACTCCCGATCGGCGTTGATGAAGAGGACCTTCTTGCTCCGGTCGGGGTGCTTGCGGCGTGGCCGGCGCAGGATGAGGACGCAGGCGGGGATGCCGACGCCGTAGAAGAGGTTCGGGCCGAGGCCGATCACCGCCTCTACGCAGTCGTCGCGCAGCAGCTCCTCGCGGATCTCTTTCTCCTTGCCTCCGCGGAAAAGGACTCCGTGCGGCATTACCACGGCTACCACACCCCGCTCCTCCAGCACTGAAACCATGTGCTGGACGAACATCAGGTCGGCCTTCTTACCCTTCTCGGGTGCCCACCCCCACTGCATGCGAGTGCCGTGCAGAGCGTCGGCGGCGGCCACCTGCGCCTGGTCGTACGGCTGGGAAAAGGGTGGGTTAGAGAGGACCTTGGTGAAGGTACGCAAGCGTCTGTTCTCGTCGAGATGGAGCGGCTCGGTGAGCGTGTCGCCGTGCTGGAGGTCGAACTTCCGGATCCCGTGCAGCACCATGTTCATGCTCGCCATCGACCAGGACGCGGGGTTGCGGTCTTGGCCGTTGATGCCGAGCTCGTCAGGGTTGCCGCCGTGCTCTTCGACGTACTCCCGGGCAGCGATGAGCATGCCGCCGGAGCCCATGCAGGGGTCGTAGACGCTTTCCATCGGCTGCGGGTCGAGCAGGCGTACCAGCATCCTCACCACCGAGCGTGGGGTGTAGAACTCGCCACCGCTTTGACCGGCAGAATCCGCGAACCGGCCCAGCAGGTACTCATATGCAGCCCCCAGCATGTCGGGGAACTCGAAGTCCTCGTTGCGGAGCCGGTAGAGACTGAAGTGCCGGATCAGCGCGAGCAGTTCGTTCGGCGTAAAGCGGGATTTATTGCCGGCGACTGCGTTGAACTCGATATGCGAAGCGACGCCGGACAGTCTGCTGTTGCCTTCCTGGAGTGCGACGAGTGCCTTGTCCAGGTATTCCCCCACCTTCATCAGGTTTCCGTCTGGGCCCCTGGTCTCTGCGGTGAGGGCCTCGATTCCCGGGACGGTCTGTTCCGGGTGTTCGGGGTCGAGCACATGCGGCCCGGTCCACCAGCGAGCGCGCGGCGGGACGTAAAAGACGTGGCGGTAGAAGTCGGGGTTGTCGGCCCGTTTCAGGGCCAGCTCCACACTGCCGGTCTCCTTTTTTCGTTCCTCATAGACGCGCTTCCACTCAGGCTCGAATTCATCCGAGGCGCGCTTCAGGAACAGCATCCCGAAGATGTAGTCCCGGTAGTCGGAGGGCTCCATGCGTCCGCGCAGGATGTCGGCGGCCGCGAAGAGGTGCCGCTCCAACTGGGGAAGGGTGATGCGGGCCACGCGCCGGTCCTTCGTGGGGTCGGAAATGTAGGGAGAGTGCCAGGGCAGCGTAGTGGCCCCGGGGCGTCGGGCGGAAACCGCTCGACGTAGTCGGTCTTAAGAGGCTGCGTCAGTCGTCGTCGTGCTCGATGCCGAGGCTGACGAGGAGACGCCACACATCGGTGGACGGGTCCCGGTCCAAGATCTTGCAGTCCAGAGCATGGCCGGAGCGAGCGGCCCACTTGCGAGGGGACTGAGGCAGGTGGTCGGGGTTGTCCAGGCTGGTGCGGTCGACAGGAGTGGCCTTGTGCTGGCTTGCTTTGCATGCGCCGTGCTCGCACTGCGAGACGAGACTCTTGGCGTGTGCGATGGCTGCCTTGGTTCTCCCCTCAAGCGCTTTTCGACGCGCCCCCTGGATGCTCTTGTCATTCTTTTTGTCGAAACGCTTAAACGCCGGATCGGTCGCGCGGAGCTTGTTCACCACGTCCGTGCTCTTGCCACTCTGTCGTCCGCCGTACGCCTGGAAGTGAAGAAGTAGCCACAGGTCGAAGGATGGGTGCGAGAAGCAAATCTCCGTACTATCGGCGGCGCCGTATTCGAACGCCTGTGGAATCTGAGTGTGTTCGTCCCGGTCGAAAAGTGCCCAGGTCTCGTCCGTCGCGGCATGCTCGCGCACAGCCTCAACAACCTGCTCCGGCAGAAGGCCGTTCGCCTTGTAAACGGGGACGATTCGGAACGGCTGCCCCGTCCGCTCGCCAGATCCGAAGCGTTTGACCAGGTAATCCAGGTAATCGGGCTCCGTCGACTCGCCCTCGCAGCCCACATAGAGGACCCGCTCCTGCTGACGCTCCGCTACCTGAACGGGCGTCAGCGAACGCTCTTTGTCGTTACTTCCCGTGCGTCTTTTCCGCTTCTTCGGCACCGCCTTGGGCTCTTCGAGGCCCGATGCTTGCTCTTGCCCGCCCCACCCGCTCACGCTGACGCCTTCGCCTCCTGCTCGCGTACCCGTTCCTTCTCCCGCCAGGCGAGAGCGCGGGCAATCTCGCCCACGCTGACACGGGGTGAACCTCCGTATCGACCACGCAGGTATCCGCGTTCCAGGTCCTCGTCATCGCCAGGTCCGGCTGCTGCGAGCGGATACAGGTCGGTCGCGCCTGAAGTCTTCTTGGACGTGATCCATACCTGTTCGCGGGCAAGCGGGCGATCCAGTACTGCAGTGCCCAGGAGCGTGGCGTCGTGCGTGGTGAAGATCAGTTGCGCACCGCGCGGGTTGGACTTCGGGTCCTGGAAGAGTCGAACGACCTCGGCGGCCAATGTGGGATGGAGGCTGGAATCGAGCTCATCCACCAGAAGCACTGTGCCGGCATCGAGGACGGAGAGCATTGGGCCGAGGAAAGCGAACCAGGAGTGTGTCCCGAGCGACTCTTCACCGAGGAAATCGAGGGCGACGTCCCTGCCGTCCGAGCTGCGATGACGCAGAGTGATCTCGCCGGTCTTGCGGTCGATGTCGATACCGCTGATGCCCAGGTCGGCAACGGAAAGCAGTTCCGCCAGCCACTCTCGGTAGCCCTTGCCGCGCTTCGGGTCGGCCAGCAGGCGCCGTGTCCAGTCACTTCTGGCTTTTACGTCCTGGCCAGGAGTCATCAGCCACAAATTGTTCAAGAACCACCTGTGGAGGGCGGCGAGCTGTGGGTCGTTCAGCGTGGCACCGGTGGACAAGAAGAGAGCGTTGGGGCGGGTGACGGGTACGAGTACGTCCCGCTTCCCGAGAAATCCGATACCAGAGTCGGAATCGGAACTGGGAAAGAGGAACTCGCCACCTTCGGCTTCTGGGCGGTCAGCTTCTCGATCGAACCAGACGACGCGTTTTCCCTCTGGGTAGGCGTGCAGCCATTCAGCTTCCACTCGCTCGTCCGAGAGTTCGAAGCCGTAGGTGTAGCGGACAGGGTTCACACCCAGCATGAGGTCGACTTCATAGAGCGTCGTCTCGTCCACGGCATCCGCGTCTAGCTTGAATGGCTGACGTGGCACGCTCGGCTTGGCCGCCCATTCGGCGAATGATGTCCGTACTGCGTCCCGCATGTCGAACAGTGCCCGAAGAAGGTTCGTCTTGCCTGAAGCATTCGCACCGAAGATTCCGACCACGGGGAGAACTGACACAGCCTTGCCCTGGTCGCGGAGCGTGGTCACTCGCGCTGCACTGGCACCAGCTGCGGTGCCGACCAACGACAGCTCGCACTCATCGCGGATCGAGCGGTGATTGGCCACCCGAAAGCGGAGGAGCACCCTCGACCTCCCCTGGGACGGGTTGGAGCCCGTCTGTTGCTACATGAACCTCTGCGGACTATCCGCAAGCGCAGCCTATGCCGGTGGACTGACAGCGGCCAGTCCCGCCCTGCTAACAGGCGAGAGGGACTATGTGCTGCAGCGTCGTGGTGGCGGCCGCCCCGACTTCTCCGAAGCCAGAGCGGCCGCCCGTCGGTCTTCGGTGATCGTCCGGAGCGGGGCCGATGCGTCTTAGCGGATGATCTTGAGGCTGGCGGGTGTCGGGCTCGGGTACGAGGGGGACTGATCGGCCGGGGCGACGCTGGGTGGCCCAGCTGGTTTGGTGTACGGGTAGCTGCTGCTTGTTCTGGTTGCCTCGGCCGCCCGGAGGCGGCGCTCGCCGTCAGTGGCGATCTTCCTTGCGGCTCCGCACCGGATGCGCAGATCGAGCGGCGTGATGTCGTTTCGTATGGCTGGCTGCCTTCCCGTGCCCTCGACAGGGCGATGATGCGGCATGTTCGCCGAAAAGGGCGGATTAGCGGCGAGCTTCTTGCTGACGAACGAGGCGATGGTGACGATCTCAAGGACAGGGGTCCGGCAGATCGGGGTGGTGGGTGGCGAGCGTCTTTCAGAGGTGTAAGCGGGACGCCCGGGATCGGAACTATCCGTGTGCGCGTCCACGGTGCGGTCATGCGTGGACCGTGCGGTACCGGGAGCTGGGCGGAAGACGGGGGCGGCAGAGGGAGAAGTCGTTTCCGCGGAAAATCGGCGTGGATGGTGCGGACGCCTTTGCAGCCAGCGTGGAGAAGGACAAGAAGGCCCGAGTCTGGGTCGACCCTGCGCGCAGCGCCATGTCCTTGGCGGTCTGGGCTGAGGAGTGGCTTGAGCGGCGAGTCATCGGTGAGTCGACCCGCCGCAACTACGAAGGGTTCATCCGTAACCATCTCGCACCGCGCCTTGGCGGTAAGCCCTTGGCTGGGCTGGCGCGGCGGGACTTTGAGAAGTTCGTCAAGGACATCTACCAAGGCGGTGCAGGGCTGGCTGCATCGACCGTGAACGACCGCATGGTGATGGTGGCCGCCATCATGGAGGCGGCTGTCGTCGACAAGCGCATGACGGAGAACCCTGCCCGGGGCATCCGTATCTCCCGTAGGGATGCTGTGGCGGTGGATGAGGACGACGTTCCGACGCCAGCAGAGGTAGATCTGATCGCTGCGCACATCGCGCCAGATTTCCGCCTCACCGTCTACCTTCAGTCCGGCACAGGCCAGCGCCCCAGCGAAGCCCTGGCCTTCTCCACCGAGTGCAGGCGACCTGGCTACGTCAGGATCCGATGGCAGGTCAGTGCCAAGGCGCACCGTGAGGACTGCCAGACCCCCTTCGTGCCGCTCAAGCATCGGCTGGAGAAGGAGTGCCGAGACGTCCCAACCGCCCTGTTCATTGAGCAGGAGATCGACGCGCACCTCCTGAAGTGGAAGCCGGTGCCCGTCGTCTTCACTGGGCAGAAGGGGAAACGGATTCGGCTCGAGACCTTCTTTGCTCCACGTCAGCCTGGCGCTGGCGTGATGCCGTCCATCGCGTCCTACGGCTACCAGTTCAAGAAGGCATGCCTCTCGGCCGGCCTTGTTGACCTGGACGGCAATGCCAAGTACACGCCCCGCAGCCTGCGGCACTTCTTCGCCTCCACGGCCCTGGCCAACGGCGTGCCGATCCACGAGGTCTCGCGCTGGCTGGGACACCGCTCGGTCAAGACGACGGTCGAGGTCTACAGCCGTCGGCTACTCGCGCATGTCATCGCTTTCGGGAAAATCTGCAGTGTGCCGCAGCCTGCATCCACGGACGCGATGTCCCCCCTGTCCATGGGAGACGAGCCGGAGCGCCGACACGCAAGGTGGGTGGGAGTGGCGAGAGCCGTCCAGATGCACGGTGCTGGGATGGAACGCCCGTGCTGGGATGGTGCTGGGATGCCCACTGTAAAACCCGCGTTTCCGCAGGTGGGAGCTCTGCACTACAGATTTCGGTTCAACGTGTAGTGGGTGGCTCATCGCCGCGCGGCTGATCTGGCAAACATGCAGGTCAGAGAGGGTCCGACTCTTCGGAGTCGGGCCCTTAGCCCTTTCCAGTGCTGGGATGAGAGGTCTTCCCGTGTTGGCATGAGGCCGCGGCGCTGTGGAGGCGTAGACCGTGGAGCCCTTCTACTCGTTTGACGCGATCTGCGTCCGGATGAGACGACGTACAACATCGGGGAGCGTTCGCGCGGTATGGAAGTCGTGATCAGCTCGCTCGCCATTATCGAAGCCGTCCACGCCCGTACCGACAAGTCTCGCCCGAACCGGGTGCCCCCGGACTGCGCGTAGTGCCGGTGGGCGACGAGGAGGCGCGGGCAGCCTCGAAGCTGCTGATGGGGGCCAGTTTGCACGGGCGTAAGCACGCGATCGAAGCTGCACTGCGACAGCACCGTCCGGTGGCCAAGGTGACATCCGATATCGATGGCATGGCCAAGCTCTGCGGTGATCGCGTCCGGCTTGTGGCGGTGTGACCTTCCGTTGTCAGCGGCGTGATCGCCCGTGTAGTAGTTGGGAGGGCCAGGCTTGCGAAGATCGCCCAAGGAGCCTTTCGGGTAGCGGCCGCGGGTGATGTGAATAGGAATGGGGGAGTCTCGATATGACGCAGAGTGGAACGCCCTATCCGGTGACCGAGTTGCTCGCCGCGGTGCGGGCAGAGATCCTTGCAGAGCGTCGCGGAGATGGGGGTGACACCCACAAAGTGTCGCTTTCCGGTGGACGGCGTATCTCCGTCGCCGGTGGGCGATTCGAGTATCTCTTCGCCTGTAGGAAGTGGAACGAGGCACTGGACGGTGCCCCCGTGCTCGTGCGAGAGTCGCAGGCCCGTGGCCTCTGGGCGGAAGCCGAGGCTTCGCGGATGCCCGATGGCACAGTGCGCCTGATCGCCACGGAGGACTACGGTCCGTCGGTGCGGAATATCCAGATCCGGAGAGATGATTCCGCGGGCCTCGCTACTCTCGCATCGCGTCTCGAATCGGCTGGTGAGGCGGGCAGTTCCGTCCGGGTGGACAGCGCCGGCTGGATCGTCGGGCGGGGCGCCCCGCAGATTGCACGAGACTCCAACCCCGGACGCTGGGTATCGAACTGGCAGACGCTCAAGCTCAATTCACGCCAAAGGCTGGCCATCGAGCAGGCTCTGGCGAGCCAAATTCTCTTTCTGTGGGGACCTCCAGGAACGGGTAAGACGGATGTTGTCGGGCATGTCGTGGAAGGGAACTTCCGGCAGGGACTCAACGTGCTGTTTCTTGCGCCGACCAAGGTGGCTGTCGACCAGGCCCTGGAACGCATCTGTGACCTTTTGGCCGCACAGGACGGCTTCGCCGAGGGACTGGTCCAGCGTGCTGGGGATATCGAAGTCGCCTCCCTGCGAGAGCGATACGGCGCCTACGTCGACACGTCGCAGATCACCACTCGCGTCTCCGCCCAGTTGGATGAGGCTCTCAGCCAGGCGAGTCAAAGCCTGAAGAATAAACAGGCCCTCATAACCCTTCACGACGACATGGCTTCCCTTGAGGAACGTCTCGCGACTGCTCGCCAGGGCCAAACCATCGCGAAGCAGCACAGTAGGGCTCATGACGAGGCGATCCTTCGCGCGGAAGCGCAGGCTGCGGAGCTGCGTCTCAAGATTGCTCAACTGGGCACCCCGAGTGGCCTTTTCGCCAAGCGTAGGGAGAACCAGCTAGCGGCCCTACACGCAGAGCTGGACCGGACCGACAGGGAGCTGCGGCTCGCCCGTCAGCAAGGTGCGGACGTCAGAAGAAGCGAGCGCGAGGTGGCTTACGAGATCGAGGAACTCACCGGCCGCACGGCAGCAGCGAGGCAGCGGCTGAGCGGTGTGCCCGCGCGGCCCGTTCTTGCCCACCAGGCGGAGGCTGAGCAGAGGCGCCTTGAAACGCTCGACCAGCAGCGCAGGAAGATCCAGGACACGGTTCGGGGCAGGTGCCGAGTCATGGGGGCCACCGTCGCGAAGGCCGTTCAGTCGCGGAAACTACTGGATCGCGTTGACGTCGTGGTGATCGATGAGGCGGGCATGGTCGATCTGCCCTCCGCCTGGCTTGCAGCAGGACTGGCCGGCAAGAGAGTGGTGGTCGCCGGGGACTTTCGGCAGCTCCCCGCCGTCACCAAAGGGGAGGGAGACCGAAAAGCGAGAGAGGAGGAGCGTGCTCACTCCCGGCAGTGGGCGTCTAGGGATGCCTTCCATGCTGCGGGTCTCGTATCCGCGTCGGGTGCGGTTATCCAGGATCCTCGGCTTGTGTCCCTGGACACTCAGTACCGTATGCGTGAGCCGATCTGCGCGGTGGTGAATGCTGTCGCCTACCCGGACGCCCCTCTGCGCACAGGGCGGGGCGACATGAGCCGTATTCCCGCCAACCCGTTGGTTGATGCCACGGTCCTTCTTATCGACACTTCCAAGCAGCGCATCGCGGGTCCCGATAAGAAGGCCAACACGGTGAACGAGGCCGTGGTGCACGAACTTGTCCGTGGCCTCCAGTTCGAGCAGGTCCTTCCTGGCCGCAAGTGGCATGCCGCAGAGGTTCCCCAGGGGGAGCGCGCCTCGGACCGGCTCGCCGTCATCGCTCCCTATCGGGCGCAGGTCAAGGCGCTGCAGGGGAGCTTGAAGTACCGGTTCGGGGAGGAGTACGAGGGGCTGGTCGACACGATCCACCGGTTCCAGGGAAGCCAGCGCCCGATCGTCGTCTTCGACACGGCCGTCGGCGCGGGCAAGGATCCTGGCTTCTTCTACCAAGGCACAGGACTCTCCTCCTCCACGTGCCGCCTGCTGAACGTCGCTCTCAGCCGAGCCCAGGACCATCTGATCGTCGTCGCAGATCTTGAGCATCTGCGAACGCATCTGCCACCCCACAGTGAAGCGCGCGTCATGCTAGATCACTTGGAGAACCATGCCCAGGTGATGTCTGCCGATCAGCTCGTGCCCATCCGTGATGCCGCGCAACTCTCATCGCTGAGTGCGGAGGAACTGGAGCGGCCGGCTTTCTTCCCGGCGGACGAGGTGTACAAAGCGGTGGAGTGGGACATCGCTCGCGCGGCGAGTAGCATCGAGCTTTACTGTCCCTTCCTCGATCCGAGGCCGGTCAGCAAGTGGTCGGCTCTGCTCGGGCAGCGCGTCAGCGAGGGAGTCCGGGTGGTGATCTACACACGCGCCGCCGAGGAGCAGCGCGACACGACTGCGGCCGACCGCCACCAGCAGCGCATCGACGAGCTGCGTGGGGTTGGGTGTGAAGTGGACTTCAGAGAACGTATGCATGAGAAGGTCCTCATCCTCGACCGCACGGTCCTCTGGCACGGATCACTCAATCTCCTCGCGAATACGGGCCCGACCGACCTCATGATGCGCTTCACCGATCCCGCCTCCTGTGAACGGGTCAGTCACGTCGTGGAGCGCGCCCGCAAGGACCGGGCAGCATGGAGCCCCCGTGTGGTGGCGCAGTCCCGGAAAGAAGATGGAGCAACAGCCCGAGATCCGAGGCGAACAGCAGACGCCCGCGCGCGGTCGACCGACGGCATCAAGCCCGGTGATGTGGTCGATGGGCGTCTCTACCTTGCTGTTCCGTATGGGGAGAAGGATGAGGCGAAGCGGCAGTTGGGCGCTCGATGGGACAAACCGAACGGTCTGTGGCACGTCGATGCGGGCCGCGTCACGCGGGAGCAGGCCCAGCGCTGGTTGCCATGAGGGACAGGCCGATGGGTGCCGTGCGGACCCGGTTGCCGAGATGCCGAACAGGGGACGAATTCGCTTGGTGTCCCCGACCAGGACACGTGAAGTGCTTCGCGAGCGCGCGTGCAGGTGACGAACAGCAGGCACCGCTCCCTCAGCAGATCGGAGCCGTGCTGAACGCTGTCGGCTGCGACCGAGGCCAGTTCAGGGGCGAAGGGGAAGGCGCTGGACGCCACTCCGGCAACGGCGACGCAGCAGAACTCGCGCCCCTTCATCGCGTGCGCGGTAGCCAAGCGGACCGCCTCGGTATCCGGGCAGGGGTTGTCGCGCACGAGGACGGCGGGGACTCCCGCCGCGCTGAGCAGGTTGTGCAGGCTGCCCAGCAGGAGGTTGAACCGGGCGCACACACCGATCTCCGAAGGGCGCACCCCCTGGGAAGACCACTCCTGCACCTGCTGGACGACAGCCACCACTTTCGCTGCTTCGCTCGGGTGGCCTTCCGACACCGGCACGCGTCCGTGGAGCAGGGACCGGTACCCGGCCGGGCTGTCCCGGCCGTCACCGCCGAGATCTTCCACCGGAACCTGGGGCAGAATGCTCGTGGACCAGGCCAGGATCTCCTCCGTGCTGCGGTAGTCGATCCGTAGCCGGCTGCTGCGCCCGGTCACGGCGATGCCGAGCGAGTTGAGCGAGACCTTGGAGTCGTAGATGCGCTGGTGAGGGACGCCGGTGAGGAACAGGTCATCGCGTCCCGGTGCGGCAGCGCCGCGGAGTACCCGCCACTGGGACGGGTGGAGATCCTGCGCCTTGTCGACGACCACGTGGTCGTGCGCGGGGGACGCGTCGGCCAGTAGCTGTGCTGCTCTCGCGCACTCACCGTCGAGAAGGAAGGAGGGGTTCTCGCGAAGCGTGTGGGCGAGAGCGTTGGTGTAAGTGGTGAGCAGAATGCGGCACGGATCGTCCGCATCCGCGGATCGCGTACGTTGTCCACGGATTCTAGGTGGAGACCCTTGTCGGCCCGCAGTTCGGCGATGGTCAGCTGCCGGAAATTGGCCATTGCCTTGCGCATACCTGCTTTGACCTGCTTTTCCAGCGCGTCGAAGCTCTCCCAAAAGCTCTGGGCGAACGCGAGTTGCGGCACGACCGGAACTCCCCGCTGTGTGCTGTGTTGCTGTTGATCATATGTAGGGAGGTCTTGCTCATTGCTGGTCGCGCGGCGCCAGCCGACGGGACAGTGAGGCGATGGCCGAAAGAAGACGCTCCGGTGGCTGGTCGAGATCGAGTGCGTGCTGATGGATGACGACGCCGGAGCCTCGGACGCGGTGGGTGGTGTGTACGGCGTTGCCCTTCGCGTAGATGAGGTGCCCCTCGGAGAGACGCAGTGCTGTGCAGTACGCCAGCATTTGGTAGAGGTCCGCGTCGGGGAAGCCGCTTCGCTTCTCTGCCTTGTATTTCGCGTCGGCCACCGCGCACGGTGAACCATCGGATCCGTACAGCACGACATCGGGCTTCATGCGGATCTCGTCGTTCTCGTCCAGGTGATGCGAGTCCTGGAGGCGAGCGGTCAGCGTGGTGTCCCGGAGCGTCTCCCGCAGCGCGGTGGTCACGAAGTCCTCGAAGAGTCGGTTCATGTCGAACAGGAACCCGTCGATGCGCAGACCGCCCGGAAGGTGTTCGACGGAGGTGCCGTCCAGAACCGCTCGGGACAGGTGCAGGGCGTGGTGGTAGCGGGCATTGAGCCTGGTGGGAAGCCACTCGGGCAGTCGGTGCCCGCGTACAAGGGGCGAGATGTCGGCGAGCCGCACACGCTGGTGCAGCAGCCTGCGGCGCACCTCGCGCGGTACGCCCGGCGCTCTCAGTAGCCGCTCCACGGCCGCGCGCAGGATGCGGTTCTCCGCGATGTCCGCCGTGAACTCGTTGTACGCCACCTCGACCGGCAGGGTGGCACCGAAATGGCGGCGCATCTGGTCCGCGTGCCGGACGCGCCCCCGCACGACCAGCCCGGTCTCCTTAGCCACTCGATAGCCCTGAAGCAGTCCTGTGCGCAGAGCTCGGTCGATCTGGCGCTCCACTGCGTGGGCGAGCGCGGGCATCAGGTCTTGATGGGCGGCCACGTCGACCTGCCCGTCACGCCAGTTCTTCCTCGGATCGAGGCTGTAGCCGAGGAGGAAGAACAGGCGCGAGATCGAGACCTTCGGGGTGACGCGGACCGTGAGCGGACGATCAGCTCCGGGCGCGGTCACCTGGACCGCGCCGACCTTGCTGCCGGCTCGGAGCCGCCAGTGCCCTGCGGCGTGTGGATCGGGGGCTGCGGTCACGATGTCCGAGTCGGCCAGAGCCCGCCCGATGGCGGCGGGCAAGGGGTGGCTGACTGCTGGGGCGTGTTCGACGAGTTCGATGCTGAACGGTTCGGTGGCCGAGGCGCCCGAGACGGTGGCTGACTCCGGGGGGCCGTTCGGGACGGTCGTCACGCCGGTGTCTCCGTTGTTGGTGCCGCGGGCGGCTCGGGTGCGGAAACGTCGGCGGGGGTGCCCGTCGTGGCGGAGGGCAGTGTCCGGCGCAGTGCCGGGAGGCCGTAACGCCGCTCGATGTCGATCCCCTCGCCGTAGTGGTGTTCTTCGAGGAGGGGGAGGATCTTTGTCCGCCAGGTGCGGTCGAGTCCGCCGTCGCGGTACACGCTCTTCTTCATCAGGTACGACGGCCCGATCCGGAAGTCCGCGTCCTCGATGCGTGCGTTGAGTGCGTCGAGCAGATCGGCCGGCTCGGAATCCTTGTTCTCTACCGCCAGCCACCGGCGAAGCAGGCCGCTGGTGGGTTCGGTGCGCGGGGACAACTCGACGAAGGCGAACCGGCGGCGCATGGCCGCGTCCACAAGCGCGATGGAACGGTCCGCGGTGTTCATCGTGCCGATGACGAACAGGTTGGACGGCAGAGCGAAGTCGTCGTCGGAGTACGTCAGACGGACTGACCGCTTGCGGTACTCCAGCAGGAAGTAGAGCTCGCCGAATACCTTGGCGAGGTTGGCGCGGTTGATCTCGTCGATGATCAGGAAGTGTGGGATGTGGCGGTTGCCCTCGCGGTCGGCGAGGTCGGCTAGCTCCCGCAGCGGCCCCGGCGTCAGTCGGAAGGCGACCTCGCCGGTGTCCGGATGCTCGCGCGGCCGGAACCCCTCGAAGAAGTCCTCGTACGCGTAAGCGGGGTGGAACTGGACCAGCTTGACCCGCGCCTTTTCCGGTCCGCCGCCAAGGGCCTCGGCGAGCTTCATCGCGAGGTAGGTCTTGCCGGTCCCGGGCGGGCCGTACAGCACCACCTGCTTCTCGTCCCACAACAGGTCTCGCACCTCGCGCAGCCACTTCACGTCGTGTACGTGCAGTTCGTCGGCGAGCTCCTGCGAGGGGACGGGGAGATCCAGGTCGCGTCGGGCGGTGAGGGCCGGAAGCTCGCCGCTGGGGTCACGCTCTATGGCCTCGGCCTCGTCGGCCAGCTCTTCGTTGGTGAGGCCGAGCCCCTCAATCACGGACTGCACCGAGGTGAGGTCGACCACGTCGTGCTGGCTGGAGAGCTTTTGCTGCAGCTCCTCGGGCAGTTCCTCGTACGGGAACCCGGTCTCCTGCCAGGTCACCGGACGGCTCAGGTTCGACCGTTGGTCCTCGGACTCCTGCTGCAATGCCTCACCGGTGATCTCGCCGATGTACAGTCGGCCGTCGGAGATGGTGCAGACAGTGTCGCCCGGCTTCATCCGGGAGAGGAACGCGTGCAGTCCCTCCACCAGGTCCTGCTTCTGGCTGTACGTGGCCGTCGACTCGTAGTCCTCAAGGACGAAGGTGCGCAGCGCGTCCTTGCTGACCCCCTGCCGCACGCCCGGCCGCAGCCGCGAGGCGGCGAGGGTCACCCGCTCCTCCAGAAGCCACATGCGCTGGACCAGGTCGAGCCCGGTCACGTTGGAACCGCGGACCAGCCAAGTGCGGGAGGGGCCCCACCAGGTGCCCGGCATGTAGTCGGACAAGGGGTGGCCGTTCTCGGTCTTCCAGTTGGTCCACCCGTTGGAGTTCCTGCCGAGCAGGACGGCCGCTGCCTCGGAGGAGGAGTTGAACGTGATCTCCTCCGCCGTCTCCAGGAAGCCCGGCCAGGTCTGCGACGACCTGATCCCCTCGTCGGCGATCAGCTTTTCGCGCAACCGGCACGAGGAGGGCGCGCGGGTGGCGAAGGACGGTACGACGTCGGCACGTACCGGTTGACCTGGCCCCACGACGAACTTCCGACTGCCGTTCGTCCCCAGGACGTCCGTCTGCCGGCCACGGGCGACGGGGCCGCCGTTCGGCAGGCGTAGGAAGAACTCGGGGTACTCGTTCGCCATGAGGGCCTCACGCTTCGTCGTGGTCGTCCAGGGGCGTGCCGGGTGGTGGGTGGGGCCACAGTGCACCGCTGAGTCGATCACTACGAAGCGTAGAGGGCAGGACTGACACTGCCGGGCGATTCCACAGGACGGTTGGCTTGATGTAACCGGTTCGGCTGGTCGACGTGTGGATGTGGGGGAGGCCGCGGCGGCTGGGGGCTCTCGCATGTGGTGCCCAGTTCGGCGCACACGGTTTTGCCGCTGGGAGGGAAGGCTGTGGTTCCCCAGCGGTCGGCGAGGTGGGAGGCGAGGAGTAGTTCGCGGCCGGATTCGGCGGTGGGCTGCGACTCCGTCTCGGCCTGGTCCGGGTCACCGGGAAGCCGCTCGCCGCGCGCGTCCGTGACCTTGATGAGGAGAGAGGGGAGTGGAAGTCTCCACGGTGGCTCCTCGAGTGTGAGTTCCTCGGTCAGGTGAGCGTCAGACGGAAGTCGCGGCCCGGTACGTGGGGGCCGAGCGCGCAACGTAAAGTGCCCCTTCAGGTCATGCCAGTGGGCGCTGAGTTTCATGCGTGTTCGGATGGTCTGGTGCAGTTTCTGGAGACTCTGGAACGGTGACGCTTTGCATATTCCGAAGGGCAGCAAAACGGGCGCCTGGGCTCCGGCGCGCAAGAGGTAGGCCTCCTCTACCAGTGCTATTGCACACTGCGCTCGCAGGCCCTGAACTCCCTGAACTCCCAGGACTCGTGGGGCTTGCTGGAGTGACTGCGAGGAGAGCTATGAGCATGTCCGAACTCGCCTGGTTCAAGTCCAGTTACAGCGGCACTCAGGGAGACAGCTGCATCGAGGTCGCTGTCACCGAGTAGGCCATCGATGTACGGGACTCCAAGGATATGACGCGCCCGCACTTCGCGGTCGGGTGCGAGGGGTCGTGGAGTTCGCTGCGGGAGGCTGACGCGTCGTAGCTAAGCCGAGGGGTGGGGAGAGTCCCAGTGTCGCGGCTCTCCCCACCCCTCGACTGTTTGGGGTGCGGCGGTCAGGCGTCGTGGTCGCGATCCGGGTGGCGGGGGCCGTGGCCGGGCGGCGGGGTGAGCGGTGAGGTGTAGTTCTCGCCCTCGGCCAGGGGGGTTTCCAGGGTGAGTCCGGCCTTGGCCATGCGGTC
>NZ_JBEHZD010000510.1:0-5633 GCF_040240285.1 Streptomyces sp. HSW2009
TGTGTTCCTTGGTCGGATCACATGCTCAACCGAAGGCCGCCTGTACGTACGGCAGTTACCAATCCGAGTGATCAAGTACGAGGACTCGTTCGGACTCCGAGATTAAAGATAAAGCTAGGCAGCGTCTTGTCGGGGGTCCCGGCCCGGCGGGGTCCTGCAGCCGTGAAGTAGACCTTGCCCAGGGCCTCGGCGGCGATGCGTCGGAGCCGGACCTTGGCGGCGCCTTCTTCCTGGGCTGTGAAGAGGCGAGCGGCGTGTTGTGGGGGCAGGGCAAGGGCGAGGTGACGCATGCGGGCGTCGTCGGTGCTGCCGGGCGGCGGTGTAGCCGAAGCGGGCCTGGGCGTCGATCATGATGCCGGCGGTGGTGGCCGCGTTCTGTTTGGCCTTGGCACGGATCTGCGGCTGCCAGCGGGCGCGGACCTCGCGTTCGAGCTGGTGGGCGAGCTATGGCGGCCCGCGCGCACCTCGCAGGTGCAACTCCCCGAACGATTATGTAAGAGCCAGCCCTGGCCCGGCCGCATGGCTGCAATCAGTCATCAGAGCCTCCCAGTTAGCGAAGAGCCGCATCGCGTGATCCGACCGGCACACACTTTGACTGCCCTCGTCGTTCCTGCCTAGTATGCATGCCTGATCAGATATCAGAGTGGGGATTGCGAGAGGGTTGGGGTGCTACTCACGACCGGACAAGCGGCCGGAGAGCTGGGCTGCGCCGTCACGACCTTCCGGCGCCTGGTCCAAGCAAATCTGCTGCCCGGTCTGTCCCATCGCGGTGTGCGCGTCATGATCCCGTTGTCCGTCGTGCAGGCCCTCAGTGCGCGCCGGTACGCGCCTTTGGGCCGGCTGGGCGTGCAAGAGATCGCCGTCCTGAGAGTCGACACGGCCCGGCGGGCAGACGACCCGGAGCGGGACTGGATCGGTTTCGCCGCCACGCTCACTCCCGACGATCTCCTCAAGGCTCTGCGCGGTTGGTGGAGGTGCGACGCGGCCAGTGTCGCTGCCGGGGGAGTACTGCCGGTGACCTTGTCCGGCTACGTTGTGGCCGTTCTGACCGGCCTGGAACGGTGGGAGAAGAACACCGAAGGCCGGCATGCCTTCCCCGAGGCCCGGCTGACCGGCTACGTCACCGACCTCGCCACCCCAAAGATCACTATCGCCTCCACCGCAGACAGCGATCGCCAGCTCGCCGAACTGCTCCTCGGCACCCGGCTGACCTCCCACTCGGGCGGAGCCATCGCCTACGTGCCCACGAACGCCACAGCTCACTGACCAGGTCCGGACAAGGAAAGCCTTATGGACGCACAGAGCTTCAACGCCGCGCTGGCAGACCTGCGCGGTGTGCGGGACCAGATCAAGAAGGTGCGGGCCGTGCTGGAGAAGCTGGAAGCGGACCGGAACAAGCGGATCGTCCATCTGGCCTCCTATGAGAAGGCGAAAGCGGAACGGATCGCCCCGGCGGCCGGACTGAGCGTGGCCGACATCGTCGCCCTCGCCCCCAATCTGGCGCCCGACAGCCTTGCCGTACAGCAAGCCCCGCAGCCACCGGCACCGAAGCCGTCCCCCGTGAAGGCTCCTTCCGAAGCCGTAGCCTCACTGCTGGCGCAGACACAGGCAGCTCCAACACCCACAGATGCCGGCGCCTCCGCAGGCACTGCTGCCCCTGACGGGGCACACACAGCGTCCTCGAGGCCGCCCGCCGCACCCCCGGAGGCGCCGCGGGAACTGCCGGCGATTCCTGCCGGTTCCAGCGGTGACGCCTGGTTCGCCCACACCCCCGGCCTGGTCTCCACCCGCCCGAACTTCACCCAGCAGGCGCGCTCCACGGTCTTCCTGGACGCCACCGCAGGGGTCCTGGTCCACCGCAGCCAGACCCACCACCTCGACCTCGCCAGCCGCTCTGCCGCGGACATCCTCACCGCCGTCTTCCATACCATCCCCGAGGGCGTGGAGCGGATCTACGTCACCGCAGGCGACCCGTGGCACCGGGACGCTGACCGCTACCCCTACCTGCGTGACGGCGTCGCCGCCTGGCTCAACGCCCCCATCCCGGGCTGGCGTACCGATACGGGCCGCGGACGCGACCGCATGGCCGGACACTTCGTCCACGCCCGCAACCCCGTCGGCCGCTACCAGTCCGAGAGCGGCGACATGCGCGTGGAGATCCGCTCGGTGGGGGAGTGGTTCGACACCGACGGCGACGACCCTCACACCATTCGCGACGCGTTCGTGCTGCTGTGGCAGGCGCTACGCCGCCACTGGGACGACGCGGTCATCATGGGCTCCCCCTCTCAGACCGGCCGCGACCTGTGGACGCGCACCATCCCCACCCGCGGCCAGCACGCCGACGGCTTCCCCGTCCTGTCGGAAGAACTGCGCGGCCTGCTCCACGCCACAGCCGGACAGGGCCGCAACGAGCTGCTCACCCCGCCCCGCGTGCCCGAGTATCTGCCCCAACTCGTCGAGTACGACCGCACCTTCGCCTACGCCAAGCACACCTGGAAATCCCCCGTCGGCACACCCCGTCGCATCACCGCCCACTCCTTCGCCGCCTGGAGCGAGAAGGAACAGATGCGGGCCCTGTACGGGTGCGGGCACTGGCACGTGCGCGTCACCGTGCCCGACACCTGGAACCATGTCGGTCTCCTCCCCGCACCCGCACCCGGAGACCGCGCCTGGCACTACCCCGCCCAGCCCGGAACCACCTTCACCACCTGGGCGGGCGGCCCCGAGATCCACACCGCCCTGACCAACCCCCTGACACCGTGGAAGATCGAAATCCTCGACGGCATCCTGTGGGAGGACGGCAAACCGCTGGACGACTGGGCCAAAAAGCTCAAGGAGACCTGGACCAACCTCTCCGCGCAGGCCCACTTCCAGGGCGATCCCCAGCAGGCCCGCGCCGCCCACCTCGCCTCCCGGGCCGTGCGCTCCATCCTGCTCTACGGCATCGGCTCCTTCGCCCAGCGCCCCCGCATGGTCACCGGCACCACCCCACGCACCATGGAACGCGACGTACCGCCGGACGCCGAAATCATCGGCTTCGACAACGAACTGATCACCTGGCAGAAACCGACTGGCTTCACCCGCGACCCCAACGCCCACCCGGAATGGGCCGCCGCGATCTGGTCCGCCGCCCGCGCCGCCCTGCTCACCCAACGCCACCGCGACGACGACACCTACGCCGGAGCCCTGCACACCGAGCCCGGCACCGTCGTCGCCTTCCGCACCGACGCCCTCTACCTCACCCAGCCCCACCGCTGGCCCTACCACCACCAGCCCGGCGACTACCTCCTCAAGGGACACCTCACCGGCCCCGTTGCCGCTCCCACCACGGAAGAAGAACTCCTCGCCCTGCGCGACGCCGGACGAGCCGCCCTCACCACCCGCCAGGAGAGCTGATGCCGTCCCGCCCCCGCCGCAAACAGCCAAGGACGCGGGCCCAGTTGAACGAGGCGGCCCGCCTCGCCGACCGGCTCCAACAGGCCGGCTACACCAAACGGGACATCGCCCGCATCATCGACCGCGACCCGTCCCTAGTCTCGCAGTTCTACACCAAGAACAAAGGCGCAGCCTTCGTCCCCGCCCTCCAGCAGGTCCTGACTGCTGTCGAGACCGGCGGCATCACCGACCTGCCCGAACTCGCCGCCCTCGCCGCCCGCCACACCCAGCGCCGCACCACCGCCGCCGGCACCCGCGCGCGCGTGCGCACCAAAGCCGTCCTGATCACCCCCACCGGCTCCGGAACGGGCCGTGTCGGCGCCCAGGCCATCGCCTCCGGATCCGCCCGCCTGCGCCCCCTGATCGCCGAAGCGGCCCATCAGGACCTGCGTCTTGCCCTCACTGTCCGCCTGGCCAAGACCGGCTACCTGCACCCCTCGGGTGCTCGCACCGATTCACCCGGCATCCGCCGCGACGTGATCCAGCGAGCCGACCACACCGAGGAACGCTCCTACGGCTCTGCTCAGACGGGTGGCTTCGACGCTGCCGACTTCGCCCGCCGCGTCGACGCTGCGGGTGGAGACGTCACCGCCGCCGTCCATCACTGGTTGGTTGAGACTGGACGCATCCGGGAAGACGCGCAGATCCTCCACCTCGAAGTGCGAACCTGGCGCCGGCGCTGACCAAATGCCTGAAGGGCAAAGCACAACGACAGTGCTATCCGCGCACGCAACGCCCTCCTCGAGCGTGGCCGTACCGCGGGTGAGGCGATCCGGGATTTCGCGCTGGCGGCTGTCAGCGCCTACCGCTGACAGGCCGAATGAGGCGGCCTTCACGCCGCACTGGGGGCAGCAGGGTAGCTGTCGATCCATGCCAGGCCGCCGAGGTCGAGCTGGTGGCGAGCGCGGGTGACAGCGACGTAGGCGAGGCGGGCGTCGGTGTCAGCGATCGGCTCGGGGATGGGACGGCCCTGGCTGTCGCGCTGGTCACTGTCCTTAGGTGGGGAAAATCGTCGGCGATCTTGACCCGTGGCCACTCGCGGCCTTTCGCGGTGTGCGCGGTGCAGTCGGTTACATCGGCATGGTCCTCGTCGGTGAGCTGGTCGACGGCGGCGAGCATGGCGTCGTGGCCGTGGGTGTCGACGAGGTCCACGAATGGCTGGACGTCACGGCCAGCAGGATCGTGGGCGGCATAGTCCTGCAGTTCGCACCAGGAGGCGAACAGGACGAGCTCGGGGTGACAGGTGCGTCGGCCGTCCTTGAGGTCGCGGGCGGCGAGCGCCAGCGCAGCCAACTGCTGCCTTCCACGGGTGAGCGCTACGCGGTGACCGGCGGCGAGCAGGCGCATGACCTCGGTCATGGCGCCGATGTTGGTGCGGCACAGCAGCGCCTCGGGGCAGTTGAGGCTGCCGACCTCAGCGGGGACGGTGTCAGTGCCGGTGAGTCGGATGGGGGCGGCGGCCAGTGCCAGCCACCGGTTGGCCTCTTCGGCGATCACAGGGCCGAAGCGGAAGGAACGGGTCAGCGAGAGGGCTGTGGCGTCGAAGCCGGTCATCACGTCGCGGGCACCGCGCCAGCCGTAGATGGCCTGGGCGGAGTCGCCGACCATGACGAGCTGGGCGTGGCCCTGCTGGGCGGCGAAGGCCTTCTCCAGAACCGGGTTGGTGTCCTGAGCCTCATCCAGGAGGAGAAAGTCCGCTTCGATCTTCGGGTCGGTCAAGGCCCACATTCTGAGGTAGTGATCGTGCTCGAAGCGCACCACACCCCGGTCGGGGTTCTGCAGATCGGTCCAGGCCTTGACCGCGACCGGCACGATGACGCTGGCGAGCTGTGCATGCTCGCCAGGCGTGTCCAGACGGCGCAGGGCCGGCACGTGGTGGTCGGCCAGGTCGCGGTCGGTGGAGTAGCAAAAGCGTGTGACGGTGCGCAGCACGGTGTGAGAGAGCGTGCGGGTGCCGATCTCGTGATCGCCGATGCGACGGGCTTGGTGATACCGAGCGCTTGTCCGACCTTCCAGGCCGGCTGGCGTGGGCTGTTCAGGCGGCCCGTGTAGCGATGGCCGAGCGCGGCATAGGCGGTGGCATGAGCGGTCCTGCACACCACCGTGCGGGGGAAACGGGTGGTGGCTTCGTTGATCTCTAAGAACAGCGTTTGTCGACGGTTTCCGGAGGCGGTTGGCGATCAATGGGCTCGTGAATG
>NZ_JBEHZD010000511.1:0-5606 GCF_040240285.1 Streptomyces sp. HSW2009
TCCGGGGTGCCGACCGAGTCTGTCCACTCCTTGAACTTCTCGACGATCCAGGCCAGTTGACCTACCGGGGAGTCGTGGTGGGGGGGGGCGGGGGGGGGTGGGGCGGGGGGGGGGGGGGGCATGGCCCGGGGGGGGGGCGTCGGGTCCGCGGTCAGGGCCGTGGTGGGTTGCGGGGTGGGGTGGGGCGTGGGGGTGACGGCCGGTTCCGGGGTGGGTTGGTGGGGTGGTGCTACCTGGATGGGGGTGCAGGTGAAGGTGTAGTAGCTGTCGCGGGTGCGGGGGCCGGGCGGGAGGGCGAGGGTGGTGGCGGCGCGCAGGTCGTGGCGGGACGTCCAGGGCCAGGGGGAGACCGCTGCGCGGGGGCCGGCGGTGCGCTCGTCGGTGGGTTGTGCTGGGCTGGCCGGCTCGGCGTGGTGGCTGAGGGCGGCGGCGAGCGCGGTGTGGGGGTCGGTGGTCGCTCCCCCAGCCGCTTCCCCGGTGGTGCCGGCGGCGGGGTTGGGGTGTGCGGGGGCCGCGGGTTGGCCGACGGCCCCGGTGTGGGCACCGTGGGATGGGTCCGCCGCGGGCGGTGGCGTTGCTCCGTACGGCGTAGCCCCGTACGGGTCCGTGACCGGGTTGGCCGGGGTCGGGTGGGACGCGGCGTGGCCGGTTGTGGGGTGGCCGTCGGTGGCTGGACCAGGTGCCGGGGCGGGCGTCGGGGTGGGCGCCTGGGCGGCTGAGGTTGTGGTGGTGGGGTGTTGGGTGGTGCCGAGGGGGGTGGGGTGGGTGGCGTCCGAGGTCGGGGGTGGGGGCGTGGGCGCGCCGGTGGGTGGGTTGGTGTGGGCGGACGGCTCTGCTGGTGTGGCGGACGGGGGCTCGGGGGTGACGACCGGGTTGGTCACGGCCGTGTCCTGGGGTGCCGCCCCCGTGGTCAGGGTTGGTGTCCCCGGGGTCTGAGCCGGCGTGCCCAGGGTGTGGGCCGATGGTCCCGGAGTCTGGGCCGATGCCTCCGGGGTGTGGGCCGATGGACCTGGAGTCTGAGCCGACGGGCCCGGGGTGTGGGTGGCCGCGGGTGGGGTGGGGCCCTCGGGTGTTGCCGGGGTGGTGGTCTGGGGTGTCGGTGTGGCGGCCGGGTGGGGGGTTTCCGGGGTGTTGAGGTGCATCGGCGGGTGGCCGGGGGCGCGCGGTTCGCCGTGCGCGGGGTCGTCGGTGGGCGCGCCCGGGAAGGAGGGTGTGGCGCCCCGTGGGATGCGGCGTGACTTCACCGTGCGGGGCTTGCCGCTCCGTAGCACCTGGTCCATCAGCGGGAGCAGGCCCATTTCGACGAGTTCGGGCAGCGCTTCGCGGGCGGGCAGGCCCGGGGTGCGGGTGCCGAAGAGGGCGGCGTAGGCATCGTTGACGTACGCGATGCGGTGGTCAGGGCCGTAGACCACCGCCACCGGGGCCGGGACCTGGGTGACCAGGGCCTGCGCCGAGAGCGCTGCCAGGCTCGGGATCTCGCCGGGGTCGGGCGGGGTGCTCGGCGTGTCGGTGCCGGGGTCGCCGTCGCCGCGGGCCGCCGGCACCGCATGGGTGCTGGTGGGGGCCGTGCGTGCGGCGCGGTCGCCGCGGGCCGTACGTCGCTGGTATCCGGGGAGTCGAACGCTCCAACGCGTGAAGTTCACAGAGGGTTACCTCGCGGAGTCGTGACAGAACGGCGCGCCGACGCGGGGCGGCGGGCAGCAGAGCGGGGGCCGGGCTCCTGGGGAATGCAGCAAACGTCCAAATCCTCGCGCTTGTCACTCTTCGTAGATACGAGTCCACCCATGGTCACACGTCCAGTGTGGCCGACCGGACTGACATCCGTCAGACGCCAGTCGCGCCGAGGGAGTTCCCGGCTCCGCCGGAAGTGCGGCGGCAGGGGTCAACTGGCCTCGGGGTGGCGGCCGGTGCCGGCGGCGAGTGCGACCTCGCCGCGCGGGTTCTCCAACGAGCCCAGGGAGACGATCTCCCGCTTGAACAGACCGGCCAGGGTCCACTCGGCCAGCACCCGCGCCTTGCGGTTGACGGTGGGTACGCGGCTGAGGTGGTAGGCGCGGTGCATGAACCATGCGGGGTACCCCTTGAGCTTGCGGCCGTAGACGTGCGCCACGCCCTTGTGGAGTCCGAGGGAGGCCACGGAGCCGACGTACCGGTGCGCGTAGTCGGTGAGCGGCTGGTCGCGCAGGGCGGCCAGGACGTTGCCGGCGAGCACCTTGGCCTGCCGTACGGCGTGCTGGGCGTTGGGGGCGCACACCGCGTCGGGCGTGTCCGCCGTGGTGTCGGGCACGGCCGCCGCGTCACCCGCTGACCAGGCGTGTTCGACGCCTTCCACGCGCAGTGCCGCGGTGCACGGCAGTCGGCCGTGGTCGTTGGTGGGCAGGTCGGTCGCGGCGAGGACCGGGTGCGCCTTGACGCCCGCGGTCCACACCAGGGTGCGGGCGGGCAGCCGCGAGCCGTCGCTCAGGACGGCGACGCGCTTCTCGCACGATGCGAGCCGGGTCTCCAGGCGGACGTCGATGTTGCGGCGGCGCAACTCGCGCACGGCGTACTGGCCCATCTCAGCGCCGACCTCGGGGAGGATGCGGTCGGTGGCCTCGACGAGCACCCATTTCAAGTCATCCGGCGAGATGTTGTGGTAATAGCGCACCGCGTACCTGGCCATGTCCTCCAACTCGCCGAGTGCTTCCACTCCCGCGTACCCGCCGCCCACGAATACGAAGGTGAGCGCGGCGTCCCTGATGTCCGGGTCGCGGGTGGACGAGGCGATGTCGAGTTGTTCCAGGACGTGATTACGGAGACCGATGGCCTCCTCGACGGTCTTGAAACCGATCCCAAATTCGGCCAATCCGGGGATCGGGAGGGTGCGAGAAACGGACCCGGGCGCGAGTACCAGCTCGTCGTAGTGAATCTCGATCGCGCCGGCGCCTTCCTCGGCGGTGGCGAGAGTGTGCACGGTGGCGGTGCGCTTGGCGTGCTCAATGGACGAGACCTCGCCAATCACGACCTGGCATCTGGGCAAGATCCGGCGCAGCGGCACGACCACGTGGCGCGGGGAGATCGAACCGGCCGCCGCCTCCGGCAGAAACGGCTGGTAGGTCATATACGGCTCGGGGTCGACCACGATGACCTGCGCCTCGCCGCGCTTCAGCTTCCGCTGGAGGCGCAGCGCGGTGTACATCCCGACGTAGCCACCGCCGACAACAAGAATGCGCGCGGGTTCCTTCACCCTCCCATGACGCACCGGCGACCGGCCTTTGTCCACAGCCCCGACGAAATGTGTGACTGGTGGGCGCGCCGAAAGTGGAGCGATTGGTTCGGTCGTGTGCACGTAAGGTCCGCAGGTCAGCGCATGGTCACGGGGGATTGGGCCGGCAGCGAATCGGGAGGGAACGGCCGCGTACTCCGATCGGGGGGCGCTCTGGACGGAACTACCCCTTCATTCTTGACCTGGGCTCAACTATGTTCGTACTTCGTCGGGGTGTCGACACAGCCCCGGCAGCCAGGGCGGGGAGTCTCCGGGGGGAGACGTTCATTACCGGGGGATCGGTTATGCACATTCAGAGTTCGCATTGGTCATCCAACGTCGCCACGACAGACGGGGGCAATGGCCGTAATACGCCGCTGCGCGTGGACGCGCAGCGCAATCTTGAACATGTGCTGCGCGCTGCCCGTGAGGTCTTCGGGGAGCTGGGTTACGGGGCGCCGATGGAAGATGTGGCGCGCCGGGCCCGAGTCGGGGTGGGGACGGTCTACCGGCGGTTCCCCAGCAAGGACGTGCTGGTCCGCCGCATAGCGGAGGAGGAGACGGCGCGCCTCACCGACCAGGCGCGCGCCGCGCTCCGGCAGGAGGAGGAGCCGTGGTCGGCGCTCTCCCGCTTCCTGCGGACCTCGGTCGCGTCCGGCGCCGGCCGGCTGCTGCCGCCGCAGGTGCTCCGGGGGGGCGTGGACGTCGAGTCCGAAGAGGCCCGGGTGCCCCACCAGCGGCAGTCGCCGCCCGCCGCGCCCGAGCTGCGGCTCGTGGAACAGCGGAGTACGCCGGAGCCGGTGGAGGTCGCCGAGCACGGGCCCGTCGCCGGGGTCACCCCGGTCGTCGGGACCAGCCCGGTGTCGCCGGTGGCGGCTGCGCCGACGGGTCCCGCCGCGGTGCACGCCGCGGTCCAGCACGCGGACGACGGTGGCGCCTCGGCGCTGCTCGACGTCGTCGGGGAACTCGTGGAGCGGGCGCGTACGGCGGGCGAACTGCGGTCCGACGTCACGGTCGCGGACGTGCTGCTGGTGATAGCCACGGCGGCACCGTCGCTCCCCGACGCAGCGCAGCAGGCGGCGGCGTCGGCCCGGCTGCTCGACATCCTGCTGGACGGACTCCGTTCTCGTCCGGTCGGCTGACCTAGCACCGAGCTGAACCACCGGGCCCAACTGCGTGTCTGACTGACATTCCGCAGTTGGGCCCTTTGCGTGCGTGGGGTTGCGTGGTGAGGGTTGCGTGGGGGGTGGGGGTGGTTTCACGGAGTGCGGCTGCTGAGTGCGGGTGGGGACGGGGCCTGGTGGGGTGTGAGTGGGGTCGGGGTGCGCACGGGGTGTGGGGGCGGGGCGGGGGGTGGTGGGTTGTTGGGATGGGGCGGCGGATAGGGCGTGGGCGGCGGATGGGGTGGGGTGGGGCGGGGAAGTGGCGTGGGGAGTGGGGTGGGGGGCGGCAGGGTGGGGAGCGGGGAGTGGGGAGGGTCGGACGGGCCTCGGATGCCCGGGCCGTGGGGTGAGCTGAGTGTTTGCAGTCAGGTGTCTGGAGCCCCGTGGACGGGTGTGCAGAAAGGGTTCCCCATTCGGGTGAACCGTGGGGCTCACGCTTGCGAATCGGCCCCGGATGGGTGGTTGCTGGAGGAGATAAGGCTAGGTCAGCGACGGCTATGGCACTCTTTCCCGCGTGTTCGGGTCTGATGGTGCGTACGGGGGCTGTGGGTATGGGCGTTGAGGGGTCGGACGAACGATGCGACCGTGAAGACGACGGGGCAGCCGGCGCCGACGAGCGGGGTTCCACCGAGGACCTGTCGGCCCGGCAGATACCTGGTCAGGGCGGCCCGTCGGAGCGTGAGTCCGTCAGTGGGCCGCCGGGTTCCGAGCCGCGTACGGCTGCTGGTGCGGGGGCGTCCGCCGACTCGCGGCAGCCCGCCGAACCACGTCAGGTGGCCGAACCCCGGCAGCCGACCGATCCGCAACAGGTAGCCGCCCGACAGCCCGCCGAGCCCCCGCAGGTCGCCGAACCCCGGCACCCCGCCAACCCGCGCCAGGCCGCCGAACCCCGGCCCGGTGGCGGCCCGCAGGTCCGTGGCCCGCAGCACGGGCGCGGCTCCGAGCAGGTGCCCGGGCCGCGGCCGACGGGGTCCAGTACGGCGGGGTCCAGTACGGCGGGGTCGAGCACGACGGGCGCGGGGAGCGGCCCGCGGCCGGCCGGCGGCGGCGCTGATCCCAGGGCGGCGGGTGCCGGTGGTGGCGCCGGGGCCGGTGGTGGCGCCGGGGCCGGTACGTCCGCGGCTCGGGCGTCCGCGGTCGATGGTCGCGACGGGCCCGGTGCGCGCGCGGGCGGGGAGGCCGGTGCCGCCGAGCCCAGC
>NZ_JBEHZD010000512.1:0-5585 GCF_040240285.1 Streptomyces sp. HSW2009
CGGGCGCTTCCCTTCGGTGTTTCCAACCTTACCAGATCCTTTTCCCTACCGTTTCCGGTCGGAATTTCGTTTCCGGTGGCCGTTGGAAGGCCTTTTGTCTTTCGACTCTTCGAGTTTATCAGATTCGCTTTGGCCGATCGAATCGGCGCTTTCGCTTCACTTCAGAATCCGAAGATGCTTCTGCGGGAATTTAATTCGCGCTAGAAGTCGGTGAGATCTTAACGATCATTCGCGGGCTTGTCTAGCTCGCGGCAACCGTTCAAATCTACCTCCCGCTAGGGGCCGTGTCAACGGTCCTGGCGGGTGAACAGAAGGTTAGCAGGCTCCTGGGCGTTGACGCACATCGAGGCGTGGGGCGGCCGTGGCAGATGAGAGATCTGTTGGGCCAGGTGCCGCTGGGTCAGGGGTGCGGGAGTTAGAGGGGGAACGTCGACGGTGGGGTGTCGAGGTCTTCGAGCTCGATGCCGGGGGCCGAGAGCACGACGTCGCCGGCGAGGTGGACGGTCTGTACTTCGCCGGTGTCCGCGTCGCTGACCTGGTACGTCTCCACGGTCAGGGGGCCGTTGTCAGTGGCGTGTGCTTCGCTCTTGAGCGGTGCCCAGGACTGGTCGAGGGTCCGGGGTGCCAACACGGGGGCGGTGAGGGCGACGAGCCTGAGGCGGGTGGGCCCGGTGCCCGGGGTGAGTCGGAGGAGCCGCGCGGCGGCGACGAGGAAGGCGGGGGACGTGCCGGTGAAGGTGTGGGCGGCGACGTTGCCTTCGGTGGCGTGCGCGCCGGAGGCGTCGGTGCGCACCCAGGTGACGCCGTCGAGGGCGGCGCCGCGGACGCGCCAGTCCGCGGTCTGGAGCTCCAGGCGCAGCGGGCGGCCGAGTGCGTCGATGGTGAGGTCGACGGAGCCGGTGCGTTCGCCGGACGGGGAGCTGAGCTGGGAGACGTAGCGCCAGCCGGCGTGGCCGGGGGCGCAGTGGAACTGTTCTACGCCCAGGGGGGTGTGATCGTGCGGGTCATGGAGTGCATAGCGACCGCGGGGCATGGTGGGGTCCTTGACGAGTGAGGGCCGGCCCGGCCGGAGACGACCGGGGCAGGCCCCTATGCCCCACGCGGGGGCCTCTTGCTCAACTACTGCGGGCTGATTGCCGGCCGGGTCCGGCCGGGGCGGTGCGGATGACGGGCCCCCGTGGGTGCCGGTCCACTCGCCCCGCCCCGGGTCCGGGCGTCGGCTGGTGGATCAGTAGCGGTAGTGGTCGGGCTTGTACGGTCCCTCGACCGGCACGCCGATGTAGGCGGCCTGCTCCGGGCGGAGCGTGGTCAGCTTGACGCCGAGGGCGTCGAGGTGGAGCCGGGCGACCTTCTCGTCGAGGTGCTTGGGCAGCACGTAGACGTCGGTCGGGTACGACTCGGGCTTCGTGAAGAGCTCGATCTGCGCGATCGTCTGGTTCGCGAAGGAGTTGGACATGACGAACGAGGGGTGACCGGTGGCGTTGCCCAGGTTCAGCAGGCGGCCTTCGGAGAGGACGATGATCTTCTTGCCCTCGGCGAAGGTCCAGGTGTGGACCTGCGGCTTGACCTCGTCCTTGACGATGCCGGGGATGGCGGCGAGGCCGGCCATGTCGATCTCGTTGTCGAAGTGGCCGATGTTCCCGACGATGGCCTGGTGCTTCATCTTGGCCATGTCGCTGGCCATGATGATGTCCTTGTTGCCCGTGGTGGTGATGAAGATGTCCGCCGTCTCCACCACGTCGTCCAGCGTGGCCACCTGGTAGCCGTCCATCGCCGCCTGGAGGGCGCAGATCGGGTCGACCTCGGTGACGATCACGCGGGCGCCCTGGCCGCGGAGCGACTCCGCGCAGCCCTTGCCCACGTCGCCGTAGCCGCAGACGACCGCGACCTTGCCGCCGATGAGGACGTCGGTGGCGCGGTTGATGCCGTCGACGAGCGAGTGGCGGCAGCCGTACTTGTTGTCGAACTTCGACTTGGTGACGGCGTCGTTGACGTTGATCGCCGGGAAGAGGAGGGAGCCGGCCTGCTGCATCTCGTACAGCCGGTGCACGCCGGTGGTGGTCTCCTCGGTCACGCCGCGGATCTCGGACGCGAGCTGCGTCCACTTCTGCGGGCTCTCGGCCAGGGTGCGGTTGAGGACCTGGAGGATGACGCGGTGCTCGTCGCTCTCGGCAGTGGAGACGTCGGGGGCCGCGCCGGCCTTCTCGTACTCGACGCCCTTGTGGACCAGGAGGGTGGCGTCGCCGCCGTCGTCGAGGATCATGTTCGGGCCGCCGGTGGCGGTGCCGGGCCAGGTCAGCGCCTGCTCGGTGCACCACCAGTACTCTTCGAGCGTCTCGCCCTTCCAGGCGTAGACGGGGACGCCCTGCGGGTTCTCCGGGGTGCCGTTCGGGCCGACGGCGATGGCCGCGGCGGCGTGGTCCTGGGTGGAGAAGATGTTGCAGGAGGCCCAGCGGACCTGGGCGCCGAGGGCCACCAGCGTCTCGATGAGCACGGCGGTCTGCACGGTCATGTGCAGCGAACCGGTGATACGGGCGCCGGCGAGCGGCTGGGCCTCCGCGTACTCCTTGCGGATCGACATCAGGCCCGGCATCTCGTGCTCGGCGAGGGTGATCTCCTTGCGGCCGAAGTCGGCCAGGGAGAGGTCAGCGACCTTGAAGTCCTGACCGTTCGTGTCGGCAGTCGACATGAATGCTGCTCCTCACGGTGGGAACGGGGAGGTGATGGGCTGTGCATGCGGCAGCGGACAGAGCTGTCCCCTGGTCGCAGCGCAGTCCGTCGGAGGCCCTCTCTCCCTCGGCCGGACCGCGCAGCGGGCCGACCGACCGCCATCAGCAGCGACGTCTGGCTGCTTCGAATCTACACCGACCGCCCCGGCGAACCCCAGCCCCCCAGGTGGGCGTACGGCGGGAGCGGTGGCTCTCGGCCGCACCGTGGCGGATTCCCGGGGGCGGGGTGTGGGACGTGGGATGGCTGGGTGGGGCGGGGCGTGTTGCGCGGCTCGTCGCGGAGGGCCTGGCGGGGGTCGTTGGGGGACGGCGGGAGCGGGGCTCGGCTGGTGCGCGGATGTGGGGAGGGCCAGGTGGGGGGTGTCGTAGCTGGTCCGCCGGGCGCGGGGGCGGAGGGTGGCCGCGAGGTCGGTCGGCGCGGCGCGGCGTTGGTGGGCGGGGGTCGTGGCGCCCGTGCGGGGGCGGTGGTGACCGCAGGGGCCTGATGGGGCGGTGGGGTGCGGGGGTGGTGGATCGGATGGGGTGCCGGGGTGGGATCGGGGCTGAAAACGTTCTGCCCGGCGGCGGGATCGGGGGCTGGGGCGGCGGGAGCCGTACGCGTACAGCCGGGTGGAGTGTTGCCGCCCCGGTGGGATGAGGTGCCTCGGGTGGGACGGCCCGGCTTCGGTGGGGGTGTGGTGGCTCGGCCCCGATGAGGTGTGGGTGTGGCTCGGCCCACTCCCCCGACGTTTCGGTCGGGTGGGAGTGGGCCGGGAGGCGCGCCGTGGTGGGGGTGATCAGGCCGTGGGCGGCTTGGTGTGGGAGGCGGCCTCGGCGCTGTAGATGTCGGGCTCCAAGTAGATGACGCGGGCGATGGGGCAGGCCACGCGGATGCGGGCCTCGGCGGCGTCGATGGCCTGGGCCACCTCGGTGGCGGTGTCGTCGTGCCGGACCGCGATCTTGGCGGCGACCAGCAGTTCTTCCGGGCCCAGGTGGAGCGTGCGCATGTGGATCAGGTGGGTGACGGTCTCGCCGTCGACGACGGCCTCGCGGATCGCGGCCACCTGGTCGACGTCGGCCGCCTCGCCGAGCAGCAGCGACTTGGTCTCGGCCGCGAGCACGATCGCGATCAGGACGAGGAGCGCGCCGATGCACAGGGTGCCGATGCCGTCCCACACCCCGTCGCCGGTGGCGAGGGCGAGGCTGACGCCGCCGAGTGCGAGCACCAGGCCGACCAGCGCGCCGAGGTCTTCGAGGAGGACGACCGGCAGTTCGGGGGCCTTGGCTCGGCGTACGAACTGGGTCCAGCTCAGTGCGCCGCGTACCTCGTTGGACTCCTTGATCGCGGTGCGGAAGGAGAAGGACTCGGCGATGATCGCGAAGACCAGCACGCCGACCGGCCAGTACCAGTGCTCGATCTCGTGGGGGTGCCGGATCTTCTCGTACCCCTCGTACAGCGCGAAGACGCCGCCGATGGTGAAGAGGACGATGGAGACCAGGAAGCCGTAGATGTACCGCTCGCGGCCGTAGCCGAAGGGGTGTTCCGGGGTCGCCTCGCGCTTGGCCTTCTTGCCGCCGAGCAGCAGCAGGCCCTGGTTGCCCGAGTCGGCCAGCGAGTGCACGCCCTCGGCCAGCATGGACGAGGAGCCACTGAACGCGAACGCCACGAACTTGGCCACCGCGATGGCCAGGTTGGCGCCCAGTGCGGCGACGATCGCCTTGGTTCCGCCCGATGCACTCATGTGTGCCAGATGTCCCTTCCACCCGTGTTCGCCGGGCGCCTGACGGGGAGCCGGCGCTTTACGGCTGCTTTACGGCGGGTCATTGTTGCAGCCTCTGCGGGCGGGAGCGTGTCAGGGCGCGGCACGGGAGGCGGCGGGGTGGTGCTGCTGCCTCTTCTACCTCTGGTGTCTCTTTTGCTTCTGCTGGCTCTGTCGTCTCCGCCCGCACGACCGTCTCGGCCGTGCGGGGCGTCGTACGTCATGCGGCGCCGGGCGACGGTGGGGGCCGGCGCCGCATGGGGGGTCAGCCGGCGACGGTGGCGCGGTAGAGGGTGCCCGTGCCGGTGAGTTCGACGGACTCGGCAGCCGGTACGTAGGCGGATTCGCCCTGCTTCAGTTGGATTTCTTCGCTGGTTGCTTCGGCTGCTTCGGCCGTGGCGCGCAGCGTGACCGTGCCCGCGGTGCAGAGCAGGATCTGGGGTGCGCCGGCGGGCAGTCGGCGGGGCGTGGCGTCGGCCGGCAGGACGTACCGCGAGAGCCGGAACTCGTCGATCGGCGTCGCGTAGACCTCTTCGCCGTCCGCGTCCGCTTCGGGGCGCAGCACGCCGGGCGGGGCGCTCTCGAAGACGACGACGCGCAGCAGCTCCGGTACGTCGACGTGCTTGGGGGTCAGGCCGCAGCGCAGCACGTTGTCGGAGTTGGCCATGAGTTCGACGCCGAGGCCGCCGAGGTAGGCGTGCGGGACGCCGGCGCCGAGGTAGAGGGCCTCGCCGGGCTGGAGCGTGACGTGGTTGAGGAGCAGGGCCGCGAGCACGCCGGGGTCGCCGGGGAAGCTGCGGGCCATGGTCGCGCAGGCGGCGTACGCGCCGGCGTGCGGGCCCTGTTCGGCGGCGAGCCGGTCGGCGGCTGCGGCGGTCTCGGTGACGGTGGCGGCGATGGCCCCGCGTTCGGCGCTGAGCACGGCGGTCAGCACCTCGCGCAGCGCGTCGGTCTCCGGGCTGGCCCGCAGGAGGTCCACGTACGGCTTGAGCGAGTCGAGGGGGGGGGGGGGGGGCGGGGGGGGGGGCGGCGGGGGGGGGGGGGGGGCCGCCCCGGGCGGGGGCGGGGGGGGGGGGGGGGGGCGGGGGGGGGGGGGGGGGGGGGGGGGGGGGGGGGG
>NZ_JBEHZD010000513.1:0-5571 GCF_040240285.1 Streptomyces sp. HSW2009
CCCCCCCCCCCCCCCCCCCTCTTTTTTTTTAATTCAACGGCCCCCCCCCTCTACATAAAAAGGTTTAGGGGGCGGGGCGGGCGGGGCCCTGGGGGGGGGGGGGCGGGGGCCCGGGGCGCGCCGGCGGTCGGCCGTACGCCGTGGGCGGCTGGTCGCGGGCCGGCGGTCGATACGGACAGCCCTTCTCGGTTCCGCCTTTCCGTGTCATCGCCAGGGAGCGGCCCCTTCGGTTAGATGGGTGGATGAACGCATCGCCAGCGGAGTCCGCCCCGGCCCGGCCGGCCCCGCCGACCGCGCCCGCGCCGAGTGCGGCCGTGCCGAGCGCACCCGCGCCGAGCGCGCTGCGCCGCGAGCCGCGGCAGCGGCGCAGCCGCGAGAAGGTGGACCGGATCATGGACGCCGCGGTGGTGCTGGTGGTGCGCGAGGGGTACGCGGCGGCCACCACGACCCGGATCGCCGAGGCCGCCGGCGTCGGCCTGGCCACGCTGTACGGCTTCTTCACCGACCGGCGGGCGGTCTTCCGGGCCGCGTCCGCGCGGAATCTGGACTCCTTCCTCGGCCGGCTCGACCGGCTGCTGGCCGGCGCCGGGTTCGGGCACTGGTCGGAGGCGGCGACCGCCGGTTTCGACGAGTACGTCCGGATGTCACGCGCCGACGTCGGCTTCCGCATGGTGCTCTTCGGCGACGTGGCCGATGACCGGCTGCTCGCCGAGGGACGGCGCAACGACGAGGTGGTGGCCGACCGGCTGGCCGAGCTGATCGGCGAACGGTTCGGCGTGACCGTGGACGAGCGGCTGCGCACGGCCCTGCTGACGGCGGTCGCCGCCGGCGACGCCCTGGTCAAGCTGGCCTTCGAACGCGACCCCGACCAGGGCGACCCGGCCGTGCTCGCCGAGGCCCGCCGCGTCGTCCAGGGCATCTTCGAACGCGGTGCGTGAGGCACGTCCCGTACGGCTGCGAGCCACGTCCCGTACGGCTGTGGGCCGGGTGGTACGGGGCCTGCGGTACGGGCGCGACGGGGGCGAGTCGGGCGGTAGGGGACTTGCGGTACGGGTCGGGCCCTGCGGTACGGGCCCTGCGGTACGGGCCCGGCCGGGCGGGGCGAGTCGCGCGGTACGTGTCCTGCGGTGTACGGGCCGGGCCGGGCGGGGTGAGTCTGCGGTGTACGGGCCGGGCCGGGCCAGGTGGGGCAAGTCGGGCCGGTGGCGGCGGCCGGGCCCGGCAGCGGAGCGGGCGGTCCTCCGCGGGGGCCGTCGCCCTCGCACGGGCATGGCGAAAACCTGAGTGTCCTTTCGGGTTCTCCGCACCGACATATTGACCCGGGAGTAACCACGGTCCCATTCTGAGCCGCACACGCCGGCCCGGACCGTCCTCCCGGCCGTACCGGGGCCGCCCCACCTCACAGTCAGGCACCGCGTATGTCCGCACGCACGTCCTGCCCACAGCCCGACCCCGACGGCCCTGCCGGTCCCGGGGGGCCTGGTGATCTCAGCGGCCCCGGTGCGCGCGGCGGCGACCCGAGCACCCTCGCCGCCCCCGACCTTGCCGCCCCCGACCTCGCCGCCCCCGACCTCGCAGCCCCCGGCCCCGACGGCCCCGGCCCCACCATCGGCACCGCACCCCGCGACCGCGCCCCACACCGCCGCCCGCTGCGGCGCCCGGAAGCAGCCGGCCGGCTCGTACGCCCGGTACCGCGCCGCTGCGCGCGCCCGCGCACCTTACGCATTCGCGGCGCCCTGCGTACCGCCGCCCTGGCCACCGTCCTGACCGCCGCACTGGTCGGCGGCCCCACCGCGGCGGGGCCAGCGGCGGCCGATCCGGCGGGCGGTGGCGGGGACGGACACCGATCGGCGCCGCGGCAGGCGGACACCGCGGACACCGCCGGCTACCGGGTCGGCGTCGGGATCGCGGACGTGACCGGGGAGGCCGCGGAGGTCGGCATGATGGGGTACGCGCGGCTCGACCAGCGCACCTCCGGCATCCACACCCGGCAGTGGGCGCGCGCCTTCGTGCTGGAGCAACCCGGCGGCGGGCGCACCGTGTTCGTCAGCACCGACGTCGGGATGATCATGCAGGGCGTGCACCAGGAGGTGCTGCGCCGGCTCGGCGACCGGCTCGGGTCGCGCTACACCGAGAGCAATGTGGTCCTCACCGCCACCCACACCCACGCCGGCCCCGGCGGCCACGGCCACGACGTGCTCTACAACCTCACCACGCTCGGCCACCAGAAGAAGACGTACGAGGCGATCGTCTCCGGGATCGTGGCCGCCGTCGTCGCGGCCGACGCCGACCGCGCGCCGGGCACCGTGAAGATCGCCACCGGGGAGCTGCACGGCGCCAACGTCAACCGGTCGGCCGAGGCGTTCCGCCGCAACCCGGCCGCCGAGCGGGCCCGCTTCCCGGGCGAGGTGGACACCCGGATGACCGTGCTCCGCTTCGAGCAGGGCGGCCGGCCGGTCGGCATGCTGAGCTGGTTCCCCACCCACGCCACCTCGATGACCCCGGCGAACACGCTGATCAGCGCCGACAACAAGGGGTACGCCAGCTACCGGGTGGAGCACGACGCGTTCGGCGTCGGCCCCGGCGAGCGCGGCCGGTTCGTCGCCGCCTTCGCCCAGACCAACGCCGGGGACATGTCACCTAACCTGCGCGACGGCGGCGCGCACGGCCCCACCGACGACGAGTTCGAGAACACCCGGATCATCGGCGAGCGGCAGGCCGCGAAGGCGCTGGAGCTCTTCGCCGGCGCCACCGAGGAGTTGCGCGGTCCCGTCGACCACCGCCAGCGCTACGTCGACTTCTCCGCCGTCGACGTCGAGGGCCGCTACACGCCCGACGGCCAGCCGCACCGCACCTGCCCGGCAGCGCTCGGCCAGGGGTTCACCGCCGGTGCCGAGGACGGCCCGGGCCCCGACCTCGTCGACGAGGGCGAGCTGCGGGCCAATCCGCTGGTCGTGGGGTTGGGCGCGGTGCTCAACCCGGCCCCGGCCGCGGTGCGCCGCTGCCAGGCGCCGAAGCCCGTCTTCCTCGCCACCGGCGCCCAGCACCCGGCGTGGACCCCGCAGGTGCTGCCCGTACAGATCGTGCGCGTCGGACAGCTCACGCTCACCGCCGCCCCCGCCGAGTTCACCATCGCCGCCGGCCACCGGGTCACCGACACGGTCGCCGCCGAACTCGGCGCCACCTCCCGCCACACCGTCTTCGCCGGCTACGCGAACGCGTACAGCCAGTACGTGACGACGCCGCAGGAGTACGACGCACAGCACTACGAGGGCGCGTCCACCCACTTCGGCCGGTACACCCTCCCCGCCTACCAGCAGGAGTTCGCGCAACTCGCCCGGGCGCTGAAGACCGGCGAGCCCACCCCGAGCCGGGTGCGCCCGCCGTGGCTCGGCGACCGCCAACTGAGCCTGAACCCGGGCCCGGTGCTGGACGCGCCGCCGCTCGGCCGGGAGTTCGGCGACGTACGGGACGAGCCGGCCGCCGGCTACCGGCCCGGCGAGCGCGCCACCGCCACCTTCTACACCGGCCACCCGGCCAACGACGTCCGGGCCGGCGGCACCTTCCTCGAAGTCCAGCGGCGCGACCCGCAGGCCACCGGCGGCTGGCGGACGGTGGCCACCGACGACGACTGGTCCACCACCTACCGCTGGCGGCGCGCCTACCTCGCGGTCTCCACGGCCACCGTGACCTGGGACGTGCCGCGCGAGGCGACCCCCGGCACGTACCGCATCGTGCACCACGGTGACGCCCGCTCACTCGACGGCACACGCACCTCGTTCACCGGCACGTCGCGGACCTTCACGGTCGGCTGAGGGCGCGGGCGGCGGGGCGTGGGTCGCGGCGGCCCGGGGCAGGACCCGGGGGCTTGCGGTCCGGGGATTCGTGGGCCGGGGCGGGCCCGCCGGCTCGCGGGCCCACAGCCCCGCCGCTCAGACGAAGTCGAGCGCGCCCGGCGGCAGCGCCGGCACCAGACCCTCGGCCGCCGCGCGCGTGAGCAGGCCGCGGACCGCGGCGTAGCCGTCCTCGCCGAGGTCGGCCGTGAACTCGTTGACGTACAGGCCGATGTGCTGATCGGCGACGGCCGGGTCCATCTCCTGCGCGTGCGCGAGCACGTACGGGCGCGAGGCCAGCGGATCGTCCCAGGCCATCCGCACCGAGGTGCGCGCCGCCGCGGCCAGCGCGCGCAGCCGCTCGGCGCCGAGCGAGCGGCGGGCGATGATCGCGCCGAGCGGAATGGGCAGCCCGGTGGTGGCCTCCCAGTGCTCGCCCATGTCGGCCAGACAGTGCAGCCCGTACTCCTGGTACGTGAACCTGGCCTCGTGGATCACCAGACCCGCGTCCACCGCGCCGCTGCGCACCGCCGGCATGATCTCGTGGAACGGCAGCACCTTGACCTCGCCCACGCCGCCCGGCACCTCGGTCGCCGCCCACAGCCGGAACAGCAGGTAGGCGGTGGACCGCTCGCTCGGCACCGCGACCGTGCGGCCGGCCAGGTCGGCGGCGCGCCCGGGCCCGGCCGTCAGCACCAGCGGCCCGCAGCCCCGGCCGAGCGCGCCACCACAGGGCAGCAGCGCGTACTGGTCGAGCACCCACGGCAGCACCGCGTACGACACCTTCAGCACGTCGAACTCGCCGCGCTCGGCCATGCCGTTGGTGAGGTCGATGTCGGCGAAGGTCACGTCGAGCGCGGGCGCCCCGGGGACGCGGCCGTGGGCCCAGGCGTCGAAGACGAAGGTGTCGTTCGGGCAGGGCGAGTAGGCGATCTGGAGCGGTCGGCCGCCGTCGGTCTCGGCGCTGTGGCGCGCGGCACTGTCGGTCGTCACGGGTCTCTCCTCGCGCGGGGCTTTCCTAGGCATTCGATGTGTCTGCTGTATCCGCTGTATCCGAACCCCCGGCTCTCGCCGATTCTTCCGGCGCCGCCGCGTTCGCCCGGCACACCGCGCCCGGCAGCGTCCTGGCGAGCGCCGTGAACGCGCCGGCCAGCGCGTCGAGCGCGGCCCCGATCTGCCAGGCGGCGCGGTCGCGCGGGCCGACCGGGTTGGAGACGGTGCGCACCTCAAGGGTCGGCACCCGGTAGCCGGCGGCGGCCTCCGCGACGCCGAACCCCTCCATCGCCTCGGCCAGCGCCCGCGGGTGACGGGTGGTCAGCTCGCTGGCCCGGGCGGCGGAGCCGGTCACGGTCGAGACGGTGAGCACCGGGCCGCTCAGCCCGCCGGTGGCGAGGACTGCGGCGCGCACCCACTCGGCCGGCGGCCGGTGCTCGACCGTGCCGAAGCCGAGTTCGGTGACGGACGCGAAGCCGTCGGGCGTCTCGGCCCCCAGGTCGGCGGCGACGATGGCGTCGGCCACCACCACGGCCCAGCCCGCGGCGGCCCCCGCGCCGGCCCCGTCCCCGGCAGCGTCAGCTGTAGCTGTAGCTGTATCGCCCGTGACGGCCGGGCGCCGGGCGGCCGGGAAGCCGCCGCCGATGCCGGCCGAGATGACCAGGTCGTACGGGAGGTCGTCGGCGATCGCGGCGGCCAGGGCGCTGCCGGTGGCGGCGGCGGGCGCGGCGGGGGCGCCCCCGGC
>NZ_JBEHZD010000514.1:0-5559 GCF_040240285.1 Streptomyces sp. HSW2009
CCCCCCCCCCCCCCCCCCCCCCCCCCCCCCCCCCCCCCCCCCCCCCCCCCCCCGCCCCCCCCCCCCCCCCCCCCCCCGCCCCCCCCCCCCCCCCCCCCCCCCCCCCCCCCCCCCCCCCCCCCCCCGGCCCCGCCCCCCGCCCGCGACCGGCGTTCGGCTCGGCGCACCGCGCTGCGGCGGCCGTGCGGAGCGCGGGGCTGGTCAGACGGAGACCAGGTCGCAGACGAAGATCAGCGTCTCGCCGGGGGCGATGCGCCCGCCGGCGCCCCGGTCGCCGTAGGCCAGGTGCGGCGGGATGACGAGCTGGCGACGGCCGCCCACCTTCATGCCCTGCACGCCCTGGTCCCAGCCGGGGATGACCTGGCCGGCGCCGAGCTGGAAGGCCAGCGGGGTGCCGCGGTTCCAGCTCGCGTCGAACTCTTCGCCGGTGCTGAAGGCCACCCCGACGTAGTGGACGCGGACGTTGTCCCCGGCCTGCGCGACAGCGCCGTCGCCCTCCCAGATGTCCTTGATCTCAAGGCCCGCCGGCGGCTCGCCGCCCGGGAAGTCGATCTCAGGCTTGTCGATGCTCACGAAAACTCCTCGCTTACGGTGTGGGCAACCTGGACAGTCTTACAGAATGGCCAGGATGTCGACGGTGAAGACCAGCGTGGAGTTGGCCGGGATGCCGCCCTTGGCCTGCTTTCCGTAGCCCATGTCCGGCGGTACGACGATGAGCACGCGGCTGCCGGTCTTCTTGCCGGCCAGGCCCTTGGTCCAGCCGGGCACCACCTGCTGGAGCGAGAACTGGGCGAGCTGCTTGCTGGCGTAGCTGGAGTCGAACTCCTTGCCGCCGTCCCAGAGCACGCCCTTGTACTGCACCATGACGGCGTCCGACTCCTTCAGCTCGTCGCCGTCGCCCTCCAGGACGTAGTTGGAGACCAGCTTGGTCGGCGCCTTGCCCTTCGGCAGCTCGATGGTGGGGGCCTTGCCGTCGGTGTTGGTGCTGACGACCGGCAGCGCCTTGTCCTCCTGCTTGACCTCCTTGCCGTGCGCCGAGCTCTTGGTGTTGAAGGTGCCGACGATGTCCACCACGAAGACGAGGGTGTCGTCGCCCTTGATGCCGGCGTCGGCGTTGCCCTCGCTGCCGTAGCCGAGCGCGGGCGGCGCCGCGAGCTCGACCCGGCTGTTCACCTTCTTGCCGACCAGCGCCTGGTCCCAGCCCGGGATGACCTTCCCGATGCCGATCGGGAAGATGGCGAGCTTGCCCCGGTCGTAGGAGTTGTCGAAGACCTTGGCGTCCTTCCAGATCTGACCGAGGTAGTTCACCTGGAGGAAGTCGCCCTTGGCGACGGTCTCTCCGCGCCCGGGGATGAGCGTCTTGACGGCCAGGTCGGGCGACGGCTTGCCCGGGCCCTTGGCCACGGTCGGCTTCTGTCCGAACTCCGTGCCCTTGGTGATCTCGGGCAGCGGCCCGGTCACGGTCTTCCCTGACGGCTGCGTCTCGGGGGACTTCGACGTATCGGCCTTATCGGCCTTGACCTTCTTGTCCTTGTTGTTCTCGTCGTCACCGCAACCCGCGAGCGTGAGCAGGCCGGCGGGCACGGCGAGGAGTACGGAGCGTCGGCGCACGGAATTCCTCGATTGGTCGGGAGGGGCTGGGGGGCAATGGGCGCCACTCTACGACGTGCGCAGGGCCTCGCACGATATACGCGGCGAGGCCCTGCGGGGTGCCCTGGGGCACGGTCGTAGCGGTGTGCCGGGTCACATTCCGGCGATCAGCTTCTCCACCCGATCATCCACCGACCGGAACGGGTCCTTGCACAGCACGGTGCGCTGTGCCTGGTCATTGAGCTTGAGGTGCACCCAGTCGACGGTGAAGTCGCGGCGCTGTTCCTGGGCCCGACGGATGAAGTCGCCACGCAGCCTTGCCCGCGTGGTCTGCGGCGGCACCGACTTGCCCTCGAAAATCTTCAAGTCGTTGCACACCCGGGCCGCTTGTCCCTTGCGCTCCAGGAGGTAGTAGAGCCCTCGGCGGCGGTGAATGTCGTGGTAGGCGAGGTCTATCTGGGCGACTCGCGGATGCGACATGGTGATGTTGTTCTTGGCTCGATACCGCTCGATGAGCCGGTATTTCATCACCCAGTCGATCTCGGTGGAAATGCGGTCGAGGTCCTCGGTGCGCACGGCTTCCAGCGTGCGGCCCCACAGCTCCAGCACGCGTTCCACGGTGCCGGTCCTGATGCCGCGTCGCTCGCAGAAGTCGACGGCCTTCTCGTAGTACTCCTGCTGGACTTCGAGCGCGGACGCCTCGCGCCCGCTGGCCAGCCGCACCTTGCGCTGACCTGTGATGTCGTGGCTGACCTCGCGGATGGCGCGGATCGGGTTCTCCAGGGTCAGGTCACGCATCACGGTGCCCGCTTCGATCATGCGCAGCACGAGGTCGGTCGCCCCGACCTTGAGCAGCATGGTCGTCTCCGACATGTTGGAGTCGCCCACGATGACGTGCAGCCTGCGGTACCGCTCCGCGTCGGCGTGCGGCTCGTCCCTGGTGTTGATGATCGGACGCGAACGGGTGGTGGCGGAACTGACGCCCTCCCAGATGTGCTCGGCGCGCTGACTGACGCAGTACACGGCGCCGCGCGGCGTTTGCAGCACTTTGCCGGCGCCGCAGATCAACTGCCGCGTGACAAGGAAGGGAATGAGAATATCGGCGAGCCGGGAAAACTCCCCGTGGCGGGCCACGAGATAGTTTTCGTGACAACCGTAGGAGTTGCCCGCCGAATCGGTGTTGTTTTTGAACAGATAGACGTCGCCCGCGATTCCCTCCTCGTGCAGGCGGCGTTCCGCGTCGACCAGCAAGCCTTCCAGGATGCGCTCGCCGGCCTTGTCATGGGTGACCAGTTCGGTCACGTTGTCGCACTCGGGGGTTGCGTATTCCGGGTGCGAGCCCACGTCAAGGTAGAGGCGGGCGCCGTTACGCAGGAAGACGTTACTGCTGCGGCCCCAGGAAACGACACGGCGGAAGAGGTAGCGCGCCACTTCGTCAGGCGACAGTCGGCGCTGTCCCCTGAACGTGCACGTGACGCCGTACTCGTTCTCCAGCCCGAAAATGCGGCGGTCCATGACTGAACATTACGCCTGATGGTCCGCTCTGAAACCGGGTTCGACGGCACCGTTTCGATCATTTTCCGCCCGCGCATCACCGTCTGTTGAAGCCTGGACCCCTGCGGTGTCACCGGCCAGGAAGCGTCGGCAGCAGACCAGCACCAGCAGCGCGGCGGCCCCGGCGACGCCCGGGGCGGCGAATCCGGCCACCACTCCGCCCAGTTCGACGGCGGGGCCAGCGGCGGCCGTTCCGACCGCCGCGCCCACCCCGAAGGTGGTGACCAGCCAGGAGAACGCCTCGGTCACGGTGCCGGCCGGCGCGGGCCGGTCGACCACGACGAAGGCGCAGGCCAGGGCGGGCGCCAGAAAGACACCGGCGAGGCCGGCCAGCGCCGTCATGGGCACCACGCCGGGCACCAGGGCCAGCGGCAGGTACCCCACGGCCAGCGCCGCGACCAGGAACTGGAGCCGCCGTTCGGGCGCGCCGGGCCAACTGCGCGCGCCGTACCAGACACCACCGAGCAGCGCCCCGAGGCCGAGCGCGGAGAGCAGATAGCTGGAGACCATCCCGCCGCCGTGCTCGTCGGCGTACGCCACGGCCGCGACGGCGATCGAGCCGAGCGCGAGCCCCACGAAGAAGAACGAGCCGATCAGGACGCGTATCCCGGGCGAGCGCAGCGCGCCGAGCCAGTGCGCCTCGCGCGGCGCCGACCGCCAGGCGCGGGACGGCTCGGAGACGGTGACCGAGAGCGCGCCGAGCACCCCGATCACGTTGATGACCAGCAGCGCCGCCGCCTCCGACCAGGCCGCCACCAGCAGCGTGACCATCAGCGGCCCGACCGAGAACATCACCTCCTGGGCCACCGCGTCGAGCGCGTAGGCGGCGTGCACCTGGTCGGCGCGCGGCAGCACGTGCGGCCACAGCGCGCGCAGCCCGCCCTCCAACGGCGGCGTGGCCACCCCGGCGACCACCATCGCGCCGTACGCGACGGGCAGCGGGTCCAAACCCACCACGGCGAAGAGCACCATGCCCAGGCCCGAGACGACCGCGGCGGGCAGCATCACGCGCGGCTGCCCGTAGAGGTCGACGGCCCGGCCGAGCAGCGGTTGCCCGATGGCGGTGCCGACCCCGTAGACGGCGGACAGCGCGCCGGCGAGCGCGTAGCTACCGCCCTCCGAACGGGTGAAGAGCACGATGGCGAGCGCGGCCGTGGCATTGGGCAACCGCCCGACGAGCGTGCCGACGAGCAGCCGCGCCGCGTGCCTGGTCCGCAGCAGCTCGCCGTAGCCGGTGGCCATGCCGCACTCCCTCCGCTCCGCGCCGTCAAGCGTCCGGAAGCCGCTAAGTTTTACGTATAACTAAGTTCCGTCATACGTACCATGGCCGCTGGCGGCGGGTCTACTCGGAAGGGCGGGCCGCCCGCCCCGGTACTGGTCGGTTGGCTGCCCCGGCGCGGCTCGGCCGGCCGCCGGCGACGACGGGGGCGGGACGGGGGGGGCCCCGGGCAGGTCTCGGACCGGGCTCTCGGGCTGGGGCCCTGAACTGGGGTCCGAGGCTGGGGACGCGGTCAACAGGGGCGACCGTGGACACCGCCGGCAGCGGCGGTCGGCTGGCCCGGACGGGGAGGGTGGACGGCGGGCCCGGTCGCGGGGCGGTCGGCGCCCGGCTGCCGCAGGCGGTCGGCGTATCAGCGCCGCCCCCCGCCCGCGCGATGGGCGCGATCGAGGCATTCGCCTGGGGCCGCGACCGGGGCACTCACCGATGATCGGCACCGCGCAGGGCCCGGGCAACGACCCCGGCACCCGCCGCGGCACTCGGGACGGAAGGGCAAGGCGAGGCGAACCATGGACCTGGTACGGGCACAGGCGCGGCGCGGAGACGGACGACGGTGACGGACACGACGGGCCCCGGCCCCGAACACGCCCCGTGCGCGGGCGGCCGCCCCCCCCCCGCCCCCCCCCGGGCCCCCCCCCCCCCCCCCCCCCCCCCCCCCCCCCCCCCCCCCCCCCGCCCCCCCCCCCCCCCGCCCCGGGGCGCCCCCCCCCCCCGGGCCCCCGGACGGGACCCGCCCCACTCCCCCGCGCCTGCCGCCCACCCGCGCCTCCGCGGGCCGCCCCACCAGCCGGGACGTGGCGCGCGCCGCGGGCGTCTCGCAGGCCACGGTGTCCCTGGTGCTCGGCGACAAGTGGCGCGGCCGGGTGTCGCCCGGCACGGCACAGTCCGTACGGGAGGCGGCGCGGGGGCTCGGCTACCGGCCCAATCTGGCCGCCCGACACCTGCGCCTCGGGCGCACCCGTACGGCGCTCCTCGTGGTGCCGGCGTTGAGCAGCGAGTTCTTCGCCCGGGTGTACACCGGCGCCGCCGAGGTCGCCGCGGCGCACGACGTCGGCGTGGTGCTCTACCCGTCGCCCGAGGGCGTCGGCCCCGGGCCCGGCCCCCGCGGGCCCCCGCCGGGCCCGCCCGCCCGGGGG
>NZ_JBEHZD010000515.1:0-5550 GCF_040240285.1 Streptomyces sp. HSW2009
CCCCTTTTTTTTTTCCATCCTCATGCAGACATCCTATATAGGAGTCCGTGTCGTGGGCTGGTAGTTGTGTATAATCGACATCCCATGGGCTCAGGCCCAGAGCTGACTCTTCCACTTGGTGAGGATCAGCATCACGATGACGCCCATCCACAGCACCGGCACCACCCAGTGGAACTCAAGCAGGCCGCGCCGCAGCCCCTCGGGCAGGGGCAGGAAGCGGTGCTTGATGTTGAACCCGGTGACGTAGCAGAACATCACGATGGTGGCCGCCCAGGCCAGGCAGCACCACAGGCACAGCGCGCCGATCTCGTACAGCGACTGGTACTGGAGCCAGGTGCAGAAGCCGACGCCGAACAGGCAGCCCGCGTTGAACGTCAGCCAGTACCAGCGCGGGAAGCGGGCGCCGACCAGCAGGCCCACGCCGACGCAGATGACGATGCCGTACGCGACCAGGCCCATCATCGGGTTCGGGAAGCCGAACGCCTCGGCCTGGTCGCTCTCCATGATGTTGCCGCAGGAGACGATCGGATTGATGCTGCAACCCGGGGTGAACGTCTTCCCCTCAGCCTCGGCCTCAAGGATGTGGTTCTTGTCGATCGTGATGACCCAGGCGGCGAGCAGACCTGCGGCGCCGGCGAGGATGAGCAACCAGGCGAAGATCCGGCCGCCACCGACGGCGCCGTCGGTGGAGGTGTGCTCCGCGTCCCCGTCCGTGGCAGAACGGTGAAGTGCCGAAGTTGTCATAGCGCCATTCGTCTCGTCAGTCGGACATAGCCCGGTCATTGTGCACCAGGCACCTGTGAATCAACTCCGCCTCGCGCGGAGTTCCTCCACCACGGCGTCCAGGGCAACAGGTGTTTGATCCCCGCTCTCCAGATCCTTCACCTGGACGACGCCCTCGGCGAGGTCGCGTTCCCCGGCGACGAGCGCGAAGCGCGCACCGGAGCGGTTCGCCGACTTCATGGCGTTCTTCAGGCCCTTGCCGCCGAAGGCGTAGTCGGTGGCGATGCCGGCCCGCCGCAACTCCGTGACCAGGCCGAACAGCACGTCCCTGGCCGCTTCGCCGAGCGGCACCGCATACACCTCGGTCGCGGCGGGCAGCGTCAGTTCGATGCCCTCGGCACGCAGCGCCAGCACCGTACGATCCACACCGAGCGCCCAGCCGACGGACGGCAGCGCGGGGCCGCCGATCATCTCGGACAGGCCGTCGTACCGCCCGCCGCCGCCCACCGCGGACTGCGAGCCGAGCCCGTCGTGGATGAACTCGAACGTGGTACGGGTGTAGTAGTCCAGGCCGCGCACCAGGTTCTCGTCGTCCTCGAAGGCGACGCCGGCGGCAGTCAGCAACTGCCGCACGCGCTCGTGGTACTCCGTGCACGCCTCGCACAGGTGGTCACGGAGCGTGGGCGCGCCGACGAGCTGCTTGCGGACCGCCTCGCGCTTGTCGTCGAGCACCCGCAGCGGGTTGATCTCGATGCGGCGCCGGGTCTCCTCGTCGAGGTCGAGCCCGCGCAGGAAGCCCTGGAGCACCTCGCGGTAGGCGGGCCGGCAGACGCGGTCGCCCAGCGAGTTGAGCAGCAGCCGGAAGTTGCGCAGCCCCAGCGAGCGGTAGGCGTCCACCGCCAGGATGATCAACTCGGCGTCCAGCGCCGGGTCCTCGGCGCCGATCGCCTCGGCACCGATCTGCGAGAAGTGCCGGTAGCGGCCGGCCTGCGGGCGCTCGTAGCGGTAGTACGAGCCCGAGTACCAGAGCTTGACCGGCAGGTTGCCGACCTTGTGCAGGTTGCGCTCCAAGGTGGCGCGCAGCACGGAGGCGGTGCCCTCGGGGCGCAGCGCGAGTTCGGTGCCGCCCTTGGTGGAGAGGGTGTACATCTCCTTGGACACGATGTCGGTGGACTCACCGACACCGCGCGAGAAGAGCTCGACGTGCTCGAAGCCGGGGGTCTCGATGTAGCCGTACCCGGCGCGGCGCAGCGGGGCCGCGAGCGCGTCGCGGACCGCGAGGAAGGTCGCGGAGTCCGGCGGGATCAGGTCGTACGTGCCCTTGGGGGCGGTGAAGGCGTTCACGGGATGATTCGTCACATTCCTCGTCGCGGGGCGGTCGGGCCGCCTCCGAGGCCGGCGGCCACCTGCCGCAGGTACGGATTGGTGGCGCGCTCCTGGCCGATGCTGGTCTGGGGTCCGTGCCCGGACAGCACCACGGTCGAGTCGTCGAGCGGCAGGCACACGCGGGCCAGCGACTCCAGGATCTCGCCGTGGTCACCACCGGGCAGATCGGTGCGTCCGATGGAGCCGGCGAAGAGCAGGTCGCCCGAGAAGAACACCGGCGGGACGTCGGCGGATTCGGGGAGCCTGAAGGTCACCGACCCCTTGGTATGGCCGGGCGCATGCGCGACGGACAGTTCGAGACCGGCCAGGTGCAGGGCCGCGCCGTCGGAGAGCTCCTTGACGTCATCGGGCTCGCCGACGGTCAGCTCTCCCATCAGCGGCATCCCGATGGAGCGGCCGATGGCCTTCTCCGGATCGCTCATCATGTAGCGGTCGGCCGGATGGATCCAGGCCGGCACGTCGTGCGCACCACAGACCGGGACCACCGAGGCGACGTGGTCGATGTGGCCGTGGGTGAGGACGACGGCGACCGGCTTGAGCCGGTGCTTGGCGACGGTCTCCGCGACGCCCTGGGCGGCCTGGTGGCCCGGGTCGATGATCACGCACTCCTCGCCGGCGGCGGGGGCGACCAGGTAGCAGTTGGTCCCCCAGGCCCCGGCGGGGAACCCAGCAATGAGCACGATCGTCCTTCAGGTGGTCCGGCGGTCGGCGCGGTGGCCGCGGCGCCGGGGCGGAAAGTCGGCGTGCGAAGAGCCTACCTGCGGCGCACGGCACACAGCCAACCGCTATACGGTACGGCCAGGCGCCGGCACGACCGGGCGCGCGGGGCCCGGCCGGCACCGCCGACGAACGGCCGGCGCGGCCCCCCTGCGATCGGCAGCGGCTCCGTCCGCGCCCTCGCACACACACGGCAGACGCTGCACGGCAATGGTGCAGCGTGACAGTTGAGGAGAAGACCCGGTGGTCACTCAGGAGCAGCGGCGACGGCAGCTCGCCCGCGAGAAGCTGGAGCGTCAGCAGCAGCGCAGGGCCGCCGCCAGGACGAAGGCGCAGAAGCGCAACGTGTTGATCGCGGGCGGGCTGGTGCTCGCGCTGATCGCCGGGCTCATGGTGGCGCTGGCCGGCCTCTTCGACTCCGACGACGACAAGAAGGACGAGGCCGAACGCCCCAAGGACCCGTGCGCCCAGCCGGCCGCCGGCGAACCCTCGGGGCAGACCTGGAAGAAGGAGCCGAAGGTCACCATCGACAAGTCGGCGGCCTACAGCATGAAGCTGGCGACCACCTGTGGCGACCTCACCATCGGCCTCGATGCGAAGAACGCCCCGCACACGGTGAACTCCTTCAACTTCCTGGCCGGCAAGGGGTACTTCGACCACACCAGGTGCCACCGGCTGACCAACCAGGGCATCTACGTGCTCCAGTGCGGCGACCCCAAGGGCGACGGCACCGGCACCCCCGGCTACACCATCCCGGACGAGAACCTCAAGGACCCGAAGCTCAAGGGGAACGTGTACCCGGCCGGCACCATCGCCATGGCCAACCGGTACAACCCGCAGCCGGCCAAGGGCGAGAGCAAGAACGAGAACAGCGGCGGCAGCCAGTTCTTCATCGTCTACCAGGACAGCGAGCTCCCCCCGTACTACACGCCCTTCGGCCAGCTCACCGGCGGCCAGGACGCCCTGAAGAAGATCACCGAGGCGGGGGCCACGGCGCCCGACCCGCAGACCGGGAACACCGCGCCGATCGCCACCGTGGTGATCAACAAGGCGACCGTCACCCGGTCTTGACGCCGGCTCCGAGCACCGGGCGGGCGTAGGGGGCGGCCACTCACCGCGGCCCCGTACGCCCGCCCGGTGCGTACTGGCGCGCGTACTGCGAAATTTCGGTCGCGCTGGATACGGACAGCCGGGCCACCGGTCGCCTATGTTTGCGTCTGTAGGGTGCCTGCTCCGACGGCTGCCGCCCTGCCGAATCGGAACCCCAGCAGCTCGTCGGTCCGGCCCGGCGCTGCCAGGTCGGGAGTAAACCGTGGACGATGCCCGCGGGCCGCGCGCCCGCGCCGGCATCATGTGGAGGAGGCGCTGTGAGCAGCGACCCGTGGGGCCGCGTCGACGAGACGGGGACCGTGTACGTGCGTACGGCCGACGGCGAGCAGGTCGTCGGCTCCTGGCAGGCCGGTTCCCCCGAGGAAGCACTGGCCTACTTCGAGCGCAAGTACGAGGGCCTGGTTGTGGAGATCGGCCTCCTCGAACATCGGGTCAAGACCACCGACCTGTCGGCGAAGGACGCCACGACCGCCGTCGACCACCTGCGCCAGCAGGTCGACGAGCACCACGCCGTCGGCGACCTGGACGCGCTGCGCAAGCGCCTCGACGCGCTCGTGCAGACGGTCGACGCGCGCCGCGAGGAGCGCAAGGCGGCCAAGGCCCGACAGTCCGACGAGGCCCGTAAGGCCAAGGAAGCGCTGGTGACCGAGGCCGAGGAGCTGGCCGCCAGTGAGCAGTGGCGGTCGGCGGGCGAGCGGCTGCGTTCGCTGGTGGACACGTGGAAGGGGCTGCCGCGCCTTGACCGCAAGACGGACGACGAGCTGTGGCACCGCTTCTCGCACGCCCGCTCGGCGTTCTCCAAGCGGCGCAAGGCCCACTTCGCCTCGCTGGACGCGCAGCGCGAGGACGCCCGCAAGGCGAAGGAGAAGCTGGTCGCGGAGGCCGAGTCGCTGTCGAAGTCGACCGACTGGGGCCCCACCGCCGCCCGGTACCGCGAGCTGATGACGGACTGGAAGGCGGCCGGGCGTGCGCAGCGGGAGGCCGAGGAGGACCTGTGGAACAGGTTCCGCGGCGCCCAGGACGTCTTCTTCCAGGCGCGCGGTGAGGTGTTCGCGGAGCGCGACGCCGAGCAGCAGGAGAACCTGACGCGCAAGGAAGAGCTGGTCGTCGAGGCGGAGAAGCTGCTGCCTGTCACCGATCTGAAGGCGGCGCGGGCGGCGTTCCGGTCGATCAACGAGCGCTGGGAGGCCATCGGTCACGTGCCGCGGGACGCCCGGCCGAAGATCGAGGGCCGGATGCACGCCGTGGAGCGGGCCATCCAGGACAGCGAAGAGTCGGAGTGGCGGCGGACCAACCCGGAGGCGCGGGCCCGTGCCGCGGGGCTGACCGGCCAGCTCCAGGCGGCCGTGGACAAGCTCCAGGAGCAGGTCGACAAGGCCAGGGCCGCGGGCAACGACGCCAAGGCGGACAAGCTCACCAAGGAGCTCGAAGGCCGCCAGGCCCTGCTGGACCAGGCGCTGAAGGGGCTCCAGGAGTTCGGCGGCTGAGTTTCCTTCCGGCCGCTGGCCCGGCGGGTCCGCCCCCGGCCGCTGGTTCGGGCGCACCCCCCGGGCCCCCGCCCCCCGTGGGGGGGGGGGGCCGCCGCGGGGGGGGGGGGCGCGGGGCGTGAAAAAA